>NZ_JBITHZ010000001.1:0-170245 GCF_044458585.1 Nonomuraea sp. NPDC050451 | reverse complement strand
CGGCCCCTGCCCCCCCCCCCCCCCACCTACCGCGGCGGTTGGTCCCTCCCCGGGGGGGGGGGCCGGCCGGGGGGGGGGGGGGGGGCCCCGGGCGCCCCCCCCCCCCCCCCCCGCCGGACCGGCACGACCGCCGAACGCTCAGGCGGTGACGACGACCTCGGGCAGGTCCCTGCGGGTGTGGAGGTCCCAGTAGATCTGGGCGAGGTCGTCGGAGGAGCGGTGGGGAACGCCCTCGGGGGCCTCGGCGCCGATCATGACGCCGATGGCGACGTCGGCGGCGTGCACGCCCTGGTCGGAAAGGGTGCCGTTGAGGTTGTGGACCCAGTTGCGCAGGGCCGCCTGGGCGGTGTTCACGGTCGCCAGGAAGGGCAGCGGGCTGACCGAGCCGATGCCCAGCGTGTAGAGCAGAGTGCCTGACTTGGCGTCCAGCATCGCCGGGAGCACCGCCTGGGTGGCGGTGATCGCGCCGTACAGGATGTGCTCGATCTCCGGGCGCAGGGCGTCGACCGTCACCTGTTCCGGGGCGACCGTGACCAGCCCGTCGTAGGGGGAGTACTCCAGGACGTCGATGCCGCCGAACCGCTGGGCGGCCTCCGCGAGTGCCGCGGACAGCCGGGCGGGGTCTGCGGTGTCGGCCGGGAACCCCGCCGCGGTGATCCCCTCCTCGGCCAGGACGGCGACGAGCCGGTCGAGGTTCTCGCGGCTGCGCGAAATGAGCGCGACATCGAACCCCTGGCGGCCGAAGACCCTCCCGATCGACAGGCCCAGCCCCGGGCCAGCACCGACGACAGCGATCGCAGGCATGTGAAACTCCCCTTCGAATCCGGGATCACAGCAGCCAGAAAGCGCTCTGACCAGGACTCTTCTGATTTGTGTGAGACCTCATGATGGGTGAGAATCACAAGCCGTACAAAATGCACATCCATGTAAGAGACCCCTGATGAGGCACCGCCATGGCCGCGACCCACGACACACCCGTTCACCTGCCGACGGTGTGCGAGACGTTCACGCCCGCCAAGGCCGACATCGTCCGCCAGATTCTCGAACGCGTCGGCGACAAGTGGAGCCTGCTGATCATCTCCACGCTTCGCGAGGGCCCCGTCCGCTACAGCGACCTGCACCGCGCGATCCCCGTGATCAGCTACCGCATGCTCACCCTCACGCTGACCCACCTGCAACGCGACGGCCTGGTGACCCGCACTTCCTACCCGGAGATCCCCCCGCGCGTCGAGTACGCCCTCACCCCCATGGGCACCACCCTCCTCGACTCCGCCCTCGCCCTCGTCGGCTGGGCCGTGGACCACGCCGACGCGGTCGTTGAGCACCGCGCCGCGTTCGACACCAGCGCCTGAACGGTGCCGATCTCCCGCGCCCAGCAATATCTGTCGTCATCGCGATGACGACATCGCGAACGAGGAGTCCCCGTAGCTTCGGCCGGAAATCCAACAGACATGCCTCTGGCCTGCATAGACAACAGGGTGTCCGCGGCCGCGCCTATCAGGCTGAGACCTCTGCATAAGCGCAGGTGAGAGGCATCTCCGTTGGATCCTGCGCCATTGCTGGCGAAACCCCTCGAACCGCTCATCCCGACCCCCGGCACGGCACAGCCATGTGGTGGCGACCCAGGTCCATGAACGATCTCGGGGTCCGGCAGGGCGTGGATCAGCCGGATCAGCGTGGAGCGGCGGGCCGCCACACCCAGCACGGACACCAGCCGCGCGCCGGCGCGTCCGGCCAACCGCCAGGGCGATGGCTTCCAGTGCGGCGCGCAGCAGCGGAGTACGGCGGGCATGCCGCCTGCTCAGCTTGGGGACCTGCTCGACAAAGGTGCGAACGTCACAGGCGGGGTTTCCGCGGAAAAACCGGCGGACCTCCAGCTCGATCAGTATGGGCTGTCCTGAGGACGGCAGATCGTGAAGTCGGCGACGGTAGCGGCCGTGCCGTCTGCCCGCCGAGGTGGCGCATCGGTGACATAGCGCATGGTCGGCTCTGGTCCGAGCCGTGATCAGCAGGCCATGCTCGATATGCACCTGGCTGAGATGAGGGAACAGCAGAAGGACACGGCAGGCTTCCTCGCCTGCCAAGGCATGCCGCACAATGACCTCGCGGCCGCGTCGAGTTACAAAATCGCGATCACGCGGCCACTGCACCAGCAATGCGGTCACAGGATGTGACAGCTTCACGGACTTTGAGCCAGATCCTCAGTTTGGACAGCACAACCTGGTGGCTGATCAGGCCCGGAACCCGTCGTTCTGCGCCCCTGCACCTTCACTCCTTCGTGAGGCTCACACCGATGAGCTTGATGAGGAACCGATCGATCTGCTCCTGCAGGGGCGGCCACGCCAGGCCGGGTTCGTTCACCCGGATCGACACGGCGCCGTGCACCGCTGCGCGTAGGTCGAGCGCGAGGGTGGCGGCGTCATCGGCGGGGGCGAGTCCCGCGTCCAGGCACCGCTGGACTGCAGCCGTGGTGCGCACCGCCAACTCCTCCTTGAACGCCAGATGCGTGCGCTGATTGAGACTGCTCTCATGCAGCACCTTGTACAGGCCCGCGTGATCGCGAACCCATGTCCCCAGGAACAGCAGGCGCGCTCGTAGCCGGCCCACCGGGTCGCCCGCGGCTGATTCCGCCCGATCCAGATCGCGCAGGAGGTCGCGGGTGCATTCCTCCAGGGCGGCGAAGACCAGGGCGTCGCGGTCGGCGAAGTGGATGTAGACCGAGGTCGCTGCGATGCCCACCTCACGGGCAACGGCGCGTAGAGACAGCGCCTCATCCTCGCCCAGCTCATTCAGTATCCGCAGGGTGGCGTCGATGATGTCGCGGCGCAGCTGTTCTCCCTGCCCTCGCCTGTTGCGGCCCCGGGCGGGGGAGGACGAGGCCGAAGAGAGCGCATCCATGAACTGTATTGTAATGCAGCAACTGTTGCCTTACAGTCGTTGCGCTACAGGTGTTCACTTAGTGGAGACGTCATGGATTCCAGGCTCGAAAGCAACAAGCAAACCGTCCTGGCCTTCTACGAGGCCGGCTTGAACCAGAAGGACTTCGCCACCGCCGCCACGTTCATCGGTGACCGGTACGTGCAGCACAACCCCCGCATCGCCGACGGCATCGAGGGCTTCGAAGCCTTCCTCAGTCAGTTGCGCACGGACTTCCCCGCGCTACGCGCCGAGGTCAAGAACATCTTCGCCGAGGGCGACTTCGTCATCGCACACGTGCACGGCGTACGCATACCCGGACAACTCGGCACGGCCATCGTGGACATCTTCCGGCTGGATGAGCACGGGAAGATCATCGAGCACTGGGACGTCATGCAGCCGATCCCGGAGACCGCCGAGAACAAGAACGGGATGTTCTAGCCGTGACCACCACCACAGGCTCCGCCCGGCCTCCCACCGACGCCGTCCAGCCCGACCCTCGACGCTGGTGGGCGCTGGCCACGGTCGCCACGGCTCAACTGATGATCGGCATCGATATGACGATCATGAACATCGCGCTGCCCTCCGTGCAGCGCGTCCTTAACCTGTCCGGCCCGGACCGGCAGTGGGTGATCACACTTTTCGCCCTGTGCTACGGCGGCCTGCTGCTGCTCGGCGGGCGGCTGGCGAACCTGTTCGGACGCAGGCGCGTGCTGCTGGCCGGACTGGCCGGGTTCGCCGCGGCCTCGGCGCTCGCCGGCGCAGCCACTGGATCGGCGCTGCTGCTCACCGGCCGGGCCCTTCAGGGCGTCTCCGGCGCGCTGCTCACCCCGGCCGTGCTGGCGACCCTCGCCGCCGCCTTCCCTTCGCCCGCCGAACGCGGCAGGGCATTCGGCATCTACGGCACCATCATGGGCAGTTCCTCCGGCCTGGGCCTGCTGTTAGGCGGAGTGCTCACCGACTACCTCGACTGGCGCTGGTGCATGTACGTGAACCTGCCCATCGCCGCCCTGGCCACCGCCGGGGTGCTGTATGCCGTACGCCCGTCGCCCCGCATGGCCGGGGCGCGCATCGACATCACCGGAGCGATCCTGGCCACAGCCGGGCTGATGGCCCTGGTCCTCGGGTTCGCCCGGGCCGAACCCGACGGATGGGACGCGCCGGCCACCTTGGGCCCGCTGGCCGCCGGAGCCTTGGCACTGGTCGCCTTCGTCTGGGTCCAGGCCCGGGTCAAGAGGCCGCTGCTTCCCCTGCGAGTCGTCTTGAACCGCCATCGCGGCGGGTCGTACCTGGCGGTGTTCGGCCTGGCGGTGGGCATGTTCGCCGCGCTGTTCTTCCTCACCTTCTACCTGCAGAACGTGCTCGGCTACTCTCCGATCCAGACCGGACTGGGCTTCCTGCCACTGACCGCCGGCCTCATGGCCGGAGTACGGGCGGTGAGCCCGCTGATGGCCCGTACTCCGGTGCGGACGCTGTTGTCCCCCGGGCTCCTGGCGATCGCCGTCGGGCTCGCCCTGCTCGGTCTCCTGCGACCCGACAGCGGCTACTGGCTGTCCGTGGCGCCGGTATTCCTGCTGGTCGGGCTCGGCGCGGGGTGGGTACTGGTCACCGCCAACAGCACCGCGACCCTCGCCGCCGGCGCCGACAGCGCCGTGGCAGGAGCCATGGTCATGACCTCACAGCAAATCGGCGCCTCCGTTGGCACCGCGCTGCTCAGCACGATCGCCGGGACGGCCGCGGCCGCCTACGGCCCCCCGTCCGCCGAGGCCACCGTCCACGGCTTCAACGTGGCCAGCCTCGGCGCTGCCGGATTCCTGTGCCTGACCGCAATCGCGGTCTTCTTCA
This sequence comes from Nonomuraea sp. NPDC050451, assembly GCF_044458585.1. NCBI lineage: Bacteria > Bacillati > Actinomycetota > Actinomycetes > Streptosporangiales > Streptosporangiaceae > Nonomuraea > Nonomuraea sp. NPDC050451. Next base: position 165,484 of record NZ_JBITHZ010000001.1, on the reverse strand, counting down.
TCACCGGTCCGCGCAGAGCACAGCCCTAGAGATGAGTAGTTTCCGATGTGGCTCAATGGTCGTAGGCGGTCAGGGACCTGGTGACGGCTGCGCCGTTGGCGCGGTTGTGCCATATCGCGCAGGTCATCACCAGGATTCGCCGGGCCACCCGGACGCCGACACCTTCGGGGGTGTCGTTGATCGACTCGATCAGCTGCCGCACCTTCTTGAGCAGAGTTTCTCCCGGCCGTGGGGTGCCGTAGTTGGGTAGGAGGGATAGTCGACCACCTCGTCAGGAAACTCCGCCCGCCCGCGCGGAAGGCGTCCGTGCTGCGTGAAGTACTTGGGGGTGCCGTCAACCAATGTGGCACCAGCTGCCAAATAGGCAGGGTGGCCCGTCGCGAGTTCGGGAACGTACTTACAGATCGTGGAGTGGCTGACACCCAGTGGCCGGGGCGATGGAGGAGACGGTGTTCTCCAGCCGGGTGAGCAGGTCGCGGGCGTGCCGGACTTGCGTGGAGGTCATCGCAGGCGGACGGCCGAGCCGGCCGCCGCGAGCCTTTGCGGCGGCCAGGCCCTCGTGGGCGCCTTCCACGATCAGCTCATGCCAAAGAACGGCTGCTGGGCTGGCGCGGATTTCGATCGCTTCGCCATCAACGGCGCAGGCTGTCGATGACCAGATCCAGCAGTCGTCCGGCCTGCTTCTCACCGACCGGGCCGGGCGGCACCCGCCACGCGCAGCCCATCATCAGCAGCACGTCGCCGGGATCGAGACCGGGCCGTGGTGCCGGCCGCCTCGCCCGCAGGCAGGATCACGGCTATAGCGCCGATCACCGGGCCGTACGTCTCGTTGGTGACGGCGTCGTGGGTGGCGGCGGTGAGCACGTCGCCGAGCCCGCGCTTGATGGCGAGGTAGCTCGCAAGTTGTTCGAACCACCGTCGCAACGCGATGAGCGGCAGTTCCGGCGCCCAATCGACCAGCTTCTGCCCTCGGTACGGAATACCTCCAACATCAGCGACTCGCGGTTGGGGACGTGCCGGTAGAGCGTGTCCGGGCCTACGCCGGCGCGCTTGGCGATCGAGTTCAGCGAAGCGTCGCCGTAGTCGCGGAGCTCTTGAGCGCCGCCAGCCGCTCTCCATTGAGGCGTCTACCTGCTGTCGGCGATGGTGGCGAGTGGATAAGTGACGTCGCAGGGCATCTCGGCCCCGCAAGGCATCCTCGACCGCCCGCTCGCGGAGCCGCAGCCCGCGCCCCGGCTCGTCGGACGGGCACACCTCGCCGCCGGTAAGATCGGCCGCCCCCTCGAACAGCTCGGACTCGATACGTACGTGATCATGGAACCACCCCATGTCTGGGACCGAGCCGTTCCTACGGCACACGCAGGCGGGTGGGCAGCAGTTCGACCGCCTGCGGGTGTACGGTCGCGATGTGGCTGAGCCGAATCGTCGTAAGATTCTGTACGCGGACATTGTCGCCGCGCTCTTACTCGTCGGCACCGGGGCTTTGTTCCTGGCCGCTCGTCAGGTGTCGGCTAGCGGCCGGATCGCGACCGTGCTGAACCTGGTGGCGCAGGCGTGTGCCGTCGGCGCGGCATTCCTGCTGATCGCGGCGCTCTGGCGACGGCCTGACTCCGGCACATTCCTGCTGGCCCCGGTCACGGACGAACGCGATATTTCCCAGCGCGCCGTTCGAGCCCTTTACTGGAAACTCACGCTCCTTCGCTCGGTCGTCAGCATCGTTATTCTGCAGGCCGCCCTGACCGCCATATCAGCGGTCCTCCCCCTCTGAATCAGGACCAGTCGTCGAGGTCCTCCCAGAGCAGCCAGCGGTGCTTGGTGAAGAGCCAGTCGTGGGTGAGGCGCTCCTGGGTCAGGTGCTCGCACAGCGCCAGCGCGAAAGCCCGGAACGCGACGATCTCGCCGGAGTGGAAGTCGTTCACCACCTCGTCGAGGAGGTGCGGGCTGCCGCCACCCCGGTGAAAGGGCTCGGCGGCGTTCAGTTCGATGAACGTCAGAGAGGTCGCCCGCTCTCCCGCCACCCAGTAGTCGAACGCGTGGCTGGTCACGCCAGAGAACACGTTGAGCGCCCGCCCCCGGCCGGACAGGTCGCGGAGCGTTTCCGCGTACGAGCCCTTGTCGCCGTAGGTGGGTTCGACGACGGCGGTCCAGTCGCCGAGCCGACCCGCGATCGCCGAGCAGGGCCACCCCGCGATCTCCCGGGCCTCGAAGCCCTCGTTCTCGGCTTCGACGATGTCGTATCTGCGCCCGGTGTCCGATCCGCTGCCGAAGACGGCGGCGACCGCGTCCATGTCGAGCCCTTCGGCCCAGGTGACGCACATGGTCTCGTCGAAGTAGCCGACGACGTCCAGGTAGTAGGTCTCCTGTTCACGCATTAACGCGTCCGCCTCCGCATGGGGCGGGGCACCGGCCTTGCGTCTATGGGTTCTCCCGGACCAAGCACAGGACGAGGGTGCGGATGGAGCGGACCGTGGGCGGGCGTCCGCGCCGTTTCGGCGTGCAGGCGCAGGCATGGCGCCGTTTCATCAGATCGCGGTGCCACCGCACAACGGTATCGGGCCGAATCAGGAGCCGCAGCCGGCGAGGGACGTCGTGGGCAAACGGTGCCAGGAGGGCGGCGAGGAAGGCCCGGTCTTCGGGCGCGAACCTCACCCGGGTGCCGACGCCGAGTTGCCGTTCGAGAATGGTGATCTGGTGGCGCAGGGCGAGAATCTCGATGTCCTTGTCCCGATCGCCGATCGGCAGCAACCGCAGCGCGGCAAAGGCGTTGGTGACGGTCAGGTAGGCCAGGCGGAGAAGCACACCCGATCATCATGCCGCATGGCTTCTCTGCGGCGGATGGAATTATCGGCAGGCGGAGGTGACGGAGAGAGGGCTTCCGTCAGGGCGCCAGAACATGTGGCCGGGGATGCCGTTGACCAGCACGGGTCGTTGGCGGGCTCGCCGGAGAACATGCGGGCGCCGGCGGCGACCTCGGTGGCGCCGAGGGTGACGACCATGCCGTCGGGGGTGTCGACGGTCAGCTTCAGGTTCGGATCGAGGACGCGCAGGAGCGCTTCGAGGCCGCCGCTGAGGGCGGCGGCGCGGAATGCCTGGATGACCTCTTGGTGTTCGCGGCCGGGGCCCGCCGGCCGGTCCGTGGCTTGGACCTTGCGGCGGGCGCGGCTGGCGATCATCTTGGTGGCGTCGGCGGATTTGCCCAGGATCTGGCCGATTTGGTGGAACGGGACCGCGAACATGTCGTGCAGGACGAACGCCAGGCGCTCGCTCGGGGTGCGAGTCGAGCAGGGGTGAGGCCGACCGAATCGGTCAGCGCCACCTGCTCGTCCGGCGCGGGGTCGTCGGCGGGCGTCACCACGAGGTCCGCATGCTCTTGCCGTAGGCGGTTTCGGGGTGGGCTTGGCGGGATCTCAGGAGGTCCAGGCTGATTCGGCCGACCACGGTGGTCAGCCAACCCGCCAGGTTGCCGACGGTCGCCTCGACCTGGCGGACGCGGCGCATCCAGGCTTCCTGGACCACGTCCTCGGCCTCGGCCTCGGCCTCGGCGTCGGCGTCGGCGTCGGCGTCGGCGTCGGCGGGCCCAGCACGCGGTACGCGAAGGCGCGCAGCCGATCGTGCTGGGCTTGGAACGCCTCAGTCACGAGGCCGGACGGGTAGGTGGTCACGGCTTTCGCTGCTGATGGAGCGAGACCCGGTTGCCGTCCGGGTCCACCGGCTCGATGCGGACCCCGAACGGATAGTCCACGGGTACGGGCTCTTCGAAGATGACGCCGCGCTGGCGCAGGATCTCAAAATCCTTTCGCAAATCGTCGAATTCGAGGATCAGCGGACCGGGCGCGCTATCCTGGCCCACGTTGCCCGGCTGCCCCGCGACCGCCGCATGCGACCACAGGAGAATCTGCATCGGACTATCGGGAACGCCGACGGTGAGGAAACGTCCGTCGGGTCCACCGGCGCGGCAGCCGCAGCACCTACGTGCCTAATCCCCGAGTAAGGACGGTCTGGCCAGACGAGAAACGGGCGGGCTGTTCGAGCGCCGGGAACATTCAGGCCGTAAGGCCTTTCCGTAGATCGGTGGATGTCCTTGGTGCTCGTGGTGTGGTGGCGGTCGCGTGGGCACCGGACGGATGCCTTCTACTTGCCAGGCGTCGAGACCTAACGTCAGAGCGGCGGCGTCCGGTTCCCTCTCGGCTGCCACCACAGCTGACCTGGCGTTTGGTGTCCGGCGACCGCCGGGTGCCACCCTCCCCGAGACCAGACCTTCGAGGTCTCCCCCCAATGAGAGGTGACGCCCGGCCGCCAAATGTCAACAACCCGCAGCTTGATCACTCGTTGGTGTTGGTGGTGCGAGCCCACCACACGGTCACTTCTTGCGAAACCCGAGCCGTCTGAGCTCCCGGATAGACCGAGGCCCGTGAGGTGAGCTGGTGCCACGAACGGCTACTGAGGTGGCGGACCAGCCTTGCGCTGAGTCCTGGGATTAGGTCGCTGCGTGGCCCGGATGTGCTCGTGACCTTGCGCAAACTGCATCTAAGAGAGGAACGCCTTGATCTACTGCGGCATCGACTGGGCCGAGCACACACATGACGTCGCCCTGGTCGACGACAGCGGCCAGCTATTGGCTAAGAGGCGCATCACCGACGACGCCGCAGGGTACAAGATCCTGCTGGACCTGCTTGTCGAGCACGGCGACACGGAGGAGAACCCGATTCCGGTCGCGGTCGAAACTTCCCGCGGCCTGCTGGTCACCGTTCTGCGGACCGGGAAGCGAAAGGTCTTCGCGATCAACCCGATGGCCGCCGCCCGCTACCGTGACCGCCACTCGGTTTCTCGCAAGAAGTCCGACCCCGGCGACGCTCTGGTGCTCGCGAACATCCTGCGCACCGACATGCACGCACACCGCCCGCTGCCCGACGACAGCGACCTCGGCCGCGCCATAGCCGTTCTGGCCCGTGCGCAACAGGACTCTTTGTGGAACCGCCAGCAGCTGTCCAACCAGCTCCGCTCGCTGCTGCGGGAGTATTACCCGGCCGCCCTGGCAGCCTTCGAGCCCTGGCGCAACGGCCTGTGCCGGCCGGAGGCGCGCGAGATCCTCAAAGCGGCTCCGACGCCGACGCGGGCCGCGACGCTGACTTGCCGACAGCTGGAGGCCACGCTCAGGCGCGCCGGCCGCAAGCGGGGCATCACGGCCGAGGCGAAGCGGCTCCGCGACGTCTTCCACTCCGATTGGGCCCACCAGCCACTCCTGGTCGAGGACGCTCTCGGCAAACAAATGCTCGCTCTCCTCATCCAGTTGGATGCCGCCTGCACCGCCACTGACGACCTTGCCGAAGCGGTTGAAGAAGCTTTCCCTCAGCACCCAGACGCTAAGATCATCCTCAGCTTTCCCGGCCTCGGCGCCCAGCTCGGCGCCCGGATACTCGCCGAGATCGGAGACGACCGGACCCGATTCGCCGATGCCCGCGGCCTGAAGGCATACGCCGGCGCCTCGCCCATCACCAGAGCCTCTGGTAAGAAGTCGAGCATCACCAGGCGATGGGTCAAGAACGACCGCCTCAACCACGCCGGCTATCTCTGGGCCTTCTCCGCGATTACCGCCTCACCCGGCGCCAAGGCCCACTACCGGCGACGCCGCGACGACCACGCGGACTGGCACGCCGCCGCCCAGCGCAACCTCTTCAATCGCATGCTCGGACAGCTCTACTACTGTCTCCAGAACCGCAAGTTGTTCGACGAGAACACGGCTTTCCCCACCGACCTCACCGCCGCCGCTTGACACGTTAGGCGCCTGAGGTGTCTGACGTGGCGTCACGACCTTCAAGCGGCTGACCTACCGATTCGCTTGACAACCTCAGACAACACGCCGGCCGAGGCCCTGTGCGATCCCGGGCACCCGACGCAGGCTCGCCGTTCCGCACGAGGACGTCAACGGCGTCATCGCCACCCCGTCCCGATCCGGGCGGCCCGCAGCGGTGACCGCCGGGCGGTGCGCGCACCCGTTGGTGTCCGCTGCCTGCGATCGATTCCGGGTGACAACCCCTGCGAATTGTTGGAGTGCCGCAATTGCTGCGACACCCCGAGGCGGGCTCGGTGTGGGCACTGATCGTGCGAAGCCGGGAAAGATTCCGCTGGTACGTTGAATTTCTGTCGCAAGTTCCTGACCTGCGGATTTGATTGTCCTAATAGCTCTGGACAATGTTTGGATGATTGGACGGGGCAGATCGCTTGCTGTTGCCGGGCATTGGCGGTCAGAGTGGTGCCGTTCCCAGCGCCGGTGTTCGGTATCGGCGCCATTGGCAGGCGTTCGGATATTCCGCTGAATCGCTGTGCGCGGTTGATCGGGGACTCCCGAGTCGGAAAGTGCAGAGGATTTCTTTGAAAGGAGATCCGATGATCGGACGAAAAGGGATTACAGGAGCGGCTCTCGTCGTCGGGCTGACGGCCGGGCTTATGGCGGGGTCGTCCGCGTCGGCGCAGGCGGGGCTGGGCGTCGCCGCCGTCTCGGACAGCTCGGCCGTCCTGGCGCCGGGCTGGTCGGCGAAGTCCTACCTGGGGATCGGATACCACGACCGCTGCAAGGGCTGGCAGCGGATAAAGACCCCGTACAGGACCGGCGCCTACATCACGACCAGCAGGCAGGTCCACTGCGAGAAGGGCGAGTGGGGCCGCCGGGCCGTGGTCAAGACGAGCCTCCAGCAGTATCGCGGGCTCGGTTTCTGGCGGACGAAGGCCACCTCGACGGTCAAGAAGGGAAGGGCTGCGTTCACCGTGACGACGACCCCTTCGTGGAGGTGCTCCGGTGGCAGCCAGCTCTACCGCAACCAGACGAAGGTGCATCTCTACTCTGTACTGCGTGGCAGCGAAGTGGCCACCCTGTACAAGCGGTCGCAGGAGCGTCGGATCCGGTGTTGATCCCGGGCTGGGACGGGGACGTAGCTCGGCTGAACTTCGGCCCTTGGCGCTCGCGAGAGCGCCAAGGGCGTTTTCTTCCGAAGGAGTGAGCGGCGGATGAGATCGCGTGAGAGAAGGCATGTCCCGGCGTGGCGCATGATCGCCGGCGCGGTCGTGCCGACCCTGGCCTTGGTGCTGTGGTCAACGGTCTCGGTGGCGGAGGAGGAACCGTACGAGGACGTCAAAAGGCAATACATCGCCGCTGTGGACGCGGTGTGTGAGGAAGCGTCCCGACAGTCGGATCTCCGCGAGGAGCCACCTGCGAACCTGCGCGAGGAGGTGGACGAGCTGCGCCGCGCGTCGGAGTCGATGACCGGCACCATCGCCGCGATAGAAGCGATCGCGCCGCCGGGTGGAGACGTCGCACGGGTGCGGAACAGATTCTTCGTGCCCGCCAGGGCGCTGGCCGCGAGTCTGCGCGAACTCAGCGGACGCGCGGAGGCGGCGATGCGCGCGGGCAGGGAGGGCGAGGCGCAGAAGGCGGTGGAACAGTCCTTGGAACCGGACGAGAACGAGAAGACATTGCGATCCTTCGCGGCGGAGTACGGCTTCCGGGCATGCGCGGGTGAATGACCACGGCGTCCGGGTAACCAGCAGAATTCCGGACTTATTCGGACAATTCAGGTAATCTCATTTGCTCTCAGGTGTCACAGGCCATGCCGGGGTCGTCGGCACGGCCGGATGACGGTGCCGGACAGGGCAGGTGAAGATGCCGGAATTACCGGGGACGTCAGGCTCGCAGGGAGACGAGCCTGACCCGCAGTGGACGGGCAGGGCAGCGCGGCCCGGGCGAAAGCCTGTCCGGCCGGAACCGGCCGCGGGCCCGGTGGCCGCCCTCGCGTACCGCCTGTGGGAGCTCAAGGCGGAGGCGGGCGACCCGTCCTTCGCGGAGATGTCGACCCGTATGGGCGCGGCGGCCTCTAAGTCCTCGCTGGCAGCCGCCGCCCGGGGGCAGGTGCTGCCGACCTGGGAGACGACGTGGGAGTTCGTCCGGGTCCTCGCCGTCGACCGGTTGAGGCAGGACGCCGAGGAGGCCAGGCGCGAGTGGCGAGCCCACTGGGAGCGGGCCGCGAGCGCCGCCGCACGCAGCGAGACCACCGAGGGCCGTACGGATCACGACGAGACCCACGCCGGACCCGCCGAGGCCCGTGCCGGGCACATCGAGACAGAGGTCCGTATGGCGGAGCATCCCGAACGCCGAACCCGGCCTCCCCTTGCCAGGAGGCCGGCCATGATCGCAGCGGTCGCGACCGCCGCTGCCGCCGCCGGTGCCGCCCTCTTCACCTGGCTCGCCCCGCTCTCCGGAAAGGACGAGCCCACCGCGCCGGACACCCCGGCGCGGGCCGCGTCCCCCTACGACGATTCCGTCTTCGAGCAGGACGTCACCCATCCGGACGGCACGATGGTGAAAACGGGGACGGAGTTCACGAAGATCTGGCGGATCAGGAACACCGGCACCATCCCGTGGCGGGGACGCTATCTCACCCGGCTGAACGACACCCCGTGCCGCGCGCCCAAACGGGTCGAGATACGCCCGGTCCAGCCGGGCGAGCCCGTCGACATCGCGGTACGCGTCCGCGCATCGGACTCCCCCGGCAGATGCAAGATCTACTGGAAGATGACCGACGAGGCCGGGACCCAGTTGCTGTCCGCCAAGAAGCCGATCTTCCTGGACGTGGTCGTCGGCTGATCAGCTCTCGAAGCGTGTCGCAGAGGTCCTCACGCAATGAGGTGAGGCGTCGCCAGCAGATGAGGGCGCAGGCCGGCTTGAGGAAGGCCTCATGGATGTCGGCGCGGACTTCCCAGTGGATGCGCAGGCGTCGGAAGGCGTGCAGCAGGGCGAAGGTCTGCTCCACGACGTAGCGGTGTTTGCCCAGGCCGGAGCCGTGTGCGGTGCCACGGCGGGCGATCAGCGGCCGGATCTGAAGCTCTCGCACCAGGCGCCGTCGTGGTTATAGCCTCGATCGGCGAGCACGACGTCGGGAGCGCCGGCGGGGACGGACACGCTTGCCGCGCACCTTGGGGATGGCCTGCAGGAGCGGGATGAGCTGGATGACGTCGTTGCGGCCCGGGAAAAGTCGAGCGCGTCGGCCGCGCGTAAGCGGTCCAGCAGCACCTCGTGCAGGCGCTGCCAGACGCCGGAGGCGTTCCACTCGGCCAGGCGTCGCCAGCAGGTCATGCCCGAGCCGTAGCCCATCTCTTGTGGCAGGTGCTCCCAGGCGATGCCGGTGTGCAGGACGAACAAGATCGCGCCTGCCGAAAATGCCATCCATGCAGCTCAAGCGGCAGGTGAGTACTCGTGGAAGACTCCGCCGAGCCGACCGTTCGTTCCACAGCAAGAAGCTCACGGCGGCACGACTGCACCCACCGCTCCATGATCGCGTTCATCCCGCGGTATCCGGATACCAGTGAGCACGGTCCGGATGCCGGCATCGGCGAGAATCTCGTCCATGAGCGCTGGGAACTTCCCATCCCGGTCGCGAATCAGATAGTGGACCCGGCAACCGGCGTCCTCCAAATCCATCACCAGGTTCCTGACGGGCTGCACGACGCAGCTCACGGTCGCGTGCGCGTTGGTGCCGAGTACGCGCGATTCTCCTGCACCAGGCGCAGGGCGAGGGCCCGGATGGGACAGACGGTGGGCGGACGTCCAGGCCGCTTCGGCGCGCAGGAGCAAGCATGGCGCCGTTTCATCAGATCGCGGTGCCACCGCACGACGGTATCCGGCCGGATGAGAAGCCTCAGCCGACGCAGGACGTCGCGGGGCAGCGGTGTCAGGAGGGTGGAGAGGAAGGCTCGGTTCTCGGGCGCGAATCTCACCCTGGTCTCTGCGCCGAGTCGCCGTTCAAGAACGGTGATCTGGTGACGCAGGACGAGAATCCCGACGTCCTTGTCCCCGATCGCCTATCGACAGGCGTTCGTTACGGTCAGATAGGCCAGGCGAAGCAGCACAAACGATCATCTTTGCCGCCCCCCTACCCCTGTCGAAGCCAGGCCAACGCACGTCAGGGTCAGGTTGGCCTGCAGAATGACCTGCACGGACGACTTTGCCGGCAGGACAATGCCCTGTGGCCCTGGCCCGGCGCGCTCCTTACGTGCTCCTCGCGCGTTCGGCTCAGCGTCCTGGACCGGGTCGTCCGGCACTCGTGAGCGCTCAGCCCACGGAAGGTGCCCGCGGTCGGGGTGAAGACAAGCCCCGGTAGGCGGCGTCGCAGCCCAGCACGTCGAAGCGCTCATCGACGACGGCGCGGCCGACCCTCAGGCGGTACCTGTGCCGTCGGAGCCCACGAAAGACCCATTCACGACAGGTACGGGCGACTGTCGCGAAGCCACTCGACACACGTGGGTCCGGCACTCCGAGGGGGACACCCGCCGACGGGTGCCTGTTCGCGAATTTAGGTAGATCTTTCAGGATTATCCCCCATAAGGGGACACATCCGGCATTGCCTTCTACCTGGGACTTTACCTTCGCCGGAACCGTTGAACCCTCCTTGGGGTGCACTTGACCTGCGGAAACATCAAGCTACCCTCGCTCTATCACAGGCTTCCGGTCTATTCACATTGGTCACATGATTACCAATTTTGTCAGGATCAATGTGCATATATCCGGCCTCGTTCAGGAGGTCCCCTCACTTCCATGACGCCAGAGACGCAGAGGTTCATCGAACTGCTCCAGCGCCAGCTCGGCTATGCCGACAAGGGCTCGAGCACCAAGTTCGGCGAATGGTACGGCAGCAACGTCGAGTTCGATGCCGACTACAGTTCGGCCCCGTGGTGTGACATGTACATCTCGTGGGCGGCGCACAAGCTCGGCTACCAGGCATGGATCGGCCAGTTCGCGTGGACGGTGGCACACGCGAAGTGGTTCAAGGAACAGCACGCGTGGGGGAAGGTTCCGACGCCCGGCGCGTTGGCCTTCTTCGACTGGAGCGGCTCCGGCAAGATCGACGACATCGACCACGTCGGCGTCGTGACGAAGGTGCAAGGCGACACGATCTTCACGATCGAGGGCAACACCGACGGTGGCGTCGTGGAGCGCAAAGAGCGCAACACGAGCAGTGTCGTCGGGTACGGCTATCCGGAACGGGTCAAGGCCCGTCTGGACGCGACCGGGTCCGAACCCCAGCTGGTTCAGGCGCGGCCTGGACCCGAGGCGCCGCAGGAGGCCGACGACTGGTCCGCCGAAGCACGACCCGGGTCCCAGACGCGGCAAGATCAATATCCCGACCAGACGTCTGAGGCATCACGCGACACCCACGAGACCCAGGAACAACCCGGCCACCGGCCCACTGACTCGCGACCCGACGCGGACACGACCAACGACCAGCCCTCCGGCGATCACGGCGATCACACGGGACATGAGCAGCCGTCCAGCGACAAGACAGTCCAGAGCCCCCACGGCCAGAACCCCCCAGCCACCGACGACCACGCGCCCCCGGCAGGCGGCCGGCCCGGGGCTGACGACCCCGGCTGGAACACCGCGGACGGACCGGGCACGGGTGCTGCGGACGGCTCGCACGCCCCGGCCCCGAGTTCCTCCGACAACCCGAGCGCCAGTCCGACATCCGACACACCGTCCACCACCCCCACCCCGACATCCGACGCCCCGAGCGCCACCGCGACCCCCACGGTCACCCCGACCCCGGTCACCCCGACCCCCACGGTCACCCCGACCTCCGGCACGCCCTCCGCCACGGCCGCCCCAACGCCGACCGTCTCCGAGACACCCCCCACAGCCAGCGCGACCCCGACCTCCGGCACGCCCTCGACGACGACCCCGGCCACGTCCACAGCCAGCGCATCGGCTCCGGAAATCACTCCTTCGCCGACCGCCACCACCGCCGAGCCGACCGAGCCCGCCGCTTCTCCCGAACCCGAGCCGACCGCTTCCCCGACGGAGGCGGCGGCCACGTCCCAGTCCGAGCCGGCCGCCACCCCCACGCCGACCACCGCCCCCTTCTCGGCCGAGCCGGTCCCCGAGGAGAGCACCCCTGCCGCGCCGAAAGCGGCTGACACCGCGGTCGCGACGGCGTTCCCCACGCACCTCGAGGCCTCGGTCAGCGGCCCACTGCCGAGTTTGTCCACTCCGGCGTTGGTCACCTCGGCCGTGGTCACCGTCGTGGCTCTGTTCGCGGTGTTCGTGGTGCTCAAGACCCGCGCCGGCGCCCGCTCGGCCGCCACCGCCGCCGGGTACGCTCCCCCGAGCCCGCCCGTGCCGGTCGTCCCGCGACACGGCGTCGCCGAGCCGGACGAGGGCACGGCGTGGAGATGGGAGCTCCTGGAAGCCATCGAGGCTGCCGTAGCCCTCGACACCACCCCACCCGGCGAGCAGGACGGCGCCCCACCCGCCCAGCAGGAGAACCGGCGACCCGACCCCGCTGTCGGCCCTCAGGAGGACGACGCCCTGACCGAGCCACTGGAGTCGATCGTCGAAACCGGGCCGCTGGAGTCGACCATCGGCACCGGGCCGCTGGAGTCGATCGTCGACACCGGACCGCTGGAGTCGGCCGTCGGCAGCGGGCCCATCGAGCGCATCGTCATCCCGGAGGCGACGAGCCCGTTCAACGCCTTCACCCCGGCCGGGTCCCCGGACGAGGACGTCCCCGACCCGGCCCGCAACGGGCGCAGCGGACACGGCGACCAGCACGCCGGCGACGGGGATGTCACCGCTGAGAGGACGCCTCCGCCCCCGGCCCCCGACGCGCTCTAGCTTGAGCGCCTGCTCGAGCCGGGGGGTTGGAGATTCAGATCCCCGAATAATCGCGATCTTGTAAAGCCCTCACGCGGAGTCGGCCGCTCGTCAACGATCGGGTTTCGGGGTTGAGGAACCGGGGAGCAGCCGTTGGCGCTGGAAATGATCTTGATTTGGTGGAGGAGGGCAGCTCAGCGGCGGTCGCGGTGGCGTCGCGCGGGCGCGGATCTCGGCTTCGGCAAGCAGGGTGTACCACTTGGGCACCATGGATGGCACGTCCGTACTTGGCCGTCTGCGGCAGATCGCGTGGAGCACCTCGGTGACGTCGTCGGCGGTCGGTTGTCCCAATCCTCTTACCGCCGCTGCGCGTCCCGGAAGGTGCCGGGGGTGGTGGAGGTGTGGCGGTTGAAGAACTTTCCGAAGTTGGTGGGGTCGGTGAAGCCGAGACGGCGGCCGATGTCAGCTACGGGGGCGTCGGTGTAGGCAAGGAGACGTTGGGCTTCCAGGATGACGCGGGCGTCGATGAGGTGTTTGGCGGGGTGGCCGGTGGCGGCGACGCAGATGCGGGTGAGGGTTTTGACGGTGTAGCCGAGGCGGGCGGCGTAGTGCTCGGCGGAGCGGGTGATGGCGTAGGAGCGTTCGAGTTCGGCCTGGAAGCGGGCGAAGAGGTCGGTGACGGCGGTGTCCCCGCAGTGGATGTCGCCGGTGGGCAGCCTGTCGATGCGCAGGAGCAGGACGGCCAGCAGGTGGCGGAGCAGCGCGACGGGCATCGCGTCGGCGGGTGCGGCGCGCTCGGTGGCGATCTGGTCGATCGTGATGGAGATGGCTGCGAGGTCCGGTTCCGCCAGGTCCCATCGGGGGGTGGCGAGCCTGCCGGTGAGCCCCGTGGCTCCAGGGTCGGGCGGGAAATCGGCGGTGAACAGCACTGCCCTCCCCTCGATACTGCCCGGCAGGTGGAAGCGGTGGGCCTGCCCTGGCCGTATCCACAACAGGGTGCTCGGACGGCAGGGGTGGGTGACGAAGTCGATCTCGTGACGGCCTTCGCCTGCGGTGATCAGGATGAGGATGTGGAAGTCGGCGCGGTGCGGCGAGGCCAGGCTCCGGGTGGGGACCCGGCCGGCGATATCGGCCAGGGACACCACCTCGATCCCCACCGGGCATGCGTCGGCCGGACGGTAACCGACCTCGGGTATCCCAACATGTCGCCGAGTGACCATCACATATCCCTTATTCACCAGCCCGACCTTTGTTCTCATCCTTGCAGGCGGACAGCGATGGACGAGAAAGACCATTCCGCGTGCAACGAAGGAATCGAGGGCCGACCGAGTCGGCTGACAGATGGGAACGGATGATGAACGCCAAGGACACGGTTCTGCAGGCCGCCGGTGAACTGTTCGGGAAGAAGGACCCCTCGGCGGTGGACCGGTTGGTCGCCCCCGGCTACCGCCAGCACAGCTCGCTGGCCGCCGACGGGCCCGAGGCTCTGCGCGGCCTGGTCGCCTCGCTTGGCGACGACTTCCGTTACGAGGGCGCCCGGGTCATCGCCGACGGCGACCTGGTCGCCCTGCACGGCACCTACCGCGGCTTCGGCCCCGCCCCGCTCGTCGCCTTCGACCTGTTCCGGGCCGAGAACGGCAAACTGGCCGAGCACTGGGACGCCCTCACCCCGCTGGTCACGACGACGGTCAGCGGCCGCACCCAGACCGACGGCCCGACCCAGCCGACCGACCTGGACCGGACCGAGGCCAACCGCGCCCTGGTGTCGGAGTTCGCGGAGAAGGTGCTGAAGGGCGCCGACTACTCGGTTCTCACGGACTACATCTCGACCGAGACCTACCACCAGCACAACCCCGAGGCCGGCGACGGCCTGGACGGGTTCGGCGCCGCCGCGGCGAAGTGGGCCGAGCAGGGCAAGAACCTCGTCTACACGACCATCCACAAGGTCATCGCCGAGGGCGACTTCGTCCTTCTGCAGTCCGAGGGAGTGTTCGGCGTCCCGGTCGCCTACTGGGACCTGTTCCGCGTCGCCGACGGCAAGATCGTCGAACACTGGGACGTCATCGCCCCGATCCCCGGCAAGCTCCCCCACGGCAACGGCCTGTTCTGACCACACCTCAGCCACGCGATTTGGAGGGCCGATGAGCGCGCTCACTTACGCCGGACAGACCTTCATCTTCCGCGTCGACAACGGAGTGGTCTTCCGCAACACCTACACCGCCGACGGCACCGGCCTGCACTACGAAACCATCGAGGGCCCGGCCAAGGGCGCGCAGGAGACCGTCGAGTTGCATGCCGCAGAGGTCGTGCCCGGCATCTTCATCCTCGGCTGGGTGGAGCGATCCGGCATGACGATCAGCCATGTCATGAATCTCAACACCCATACCGTCCACGCCTTCTGGACCTACGACCCCGGCCAGGGGCGCACCGGCGAACTCCACACCGGGACCCTGTCGCCCGCCTGACCGCATGGACGCGCCGCCGTGCCGGCCCCAGGCAGCGCCGGGTGCCTACGGCGGCGCGTCCCGCACCGCCCGGAGAGTTCCCGTGCTCACCACCACCCTGCCGCTCGACGCCTACGCCGCCGCCGTCGCCCTGAACGACCCCTTCCGGCCCACCGTCCAACCCGACCTGGCCGTACGCCCCGCCGACCTGGTTCGCGAGGCACTCGACCTGCTCGGCGACGACCCCGCAGCGCTGCGGGCCGGATGGCGCCCGGCGCGGTGGACGGGCTGGAGGATTCCGCCGCCCGACGGCTGCCGCGCGCCGTCCTCACCCTCCGGGAGCCAGGCCCGCTGCCCACCGGGGCCGCCAGGGTGCTGGACGAGTTCCTGGCCGGTGAACGCCTGGCGCGCAGCACCACCGACGCGGCCTCACTCCCCCATCCGTTACCTGCACCTACCCGGCCGCCGACCGCACGGCGCTGTGGCAGGGCGACCGGCACCGCCAAGATCACCCGCGGTTATCCCCGCAACGGCTTCGCCCGCGACCGGATCTTCACCCGGCAGGGCGACTATGGCCGCTACCAGTGCACCACCCCCTGCACCCCTGCCACCTGGAACGCCGAACCCCTCATCGCACTGCTCCTCGCCACCTACGACCCGGCGCCCTGCCCCGCTGCCCGAACTGCGGCGGACAAGTGGAGATCAACTTCCGGGTCGGCCCCGGGTTCATCGACGCCGCCTACCTGCCCGCCGGCCGCCCCCTCCGGCACCCGTCTGCTCATCCTGGAGTTCGGCACCGGATTCAACCCCCTGCTCGACGCGATCAACGCGCCGCACCCGGCGCCCGAACTCAAGGAGACATCATGAGCGACCCGGACAAGAACAAGGCCACGGCCATGGCGTTCTACGACCTGATGTTCAACCAGTGCCGTCCCACCGATGCCATCGACCAGTACGTCGGCGACACCTACATCCAGCACAACCCGCATGTCGCCGACGGCAAGCAGGCGTTCATCGACTACTTCGAACGCATGGCCGCCGAATACCCGGGCAAGCGCGTCGGCTTCAAACGCGCCTTCGCCGACGGCGACCACGTCGTTCTGCACTGCCACCAGATCTGGCCCGACGAGGAGTACGCGGGCATCGACATCTTCCGCTTCGACGCGGACGGCAAGATCGTCGAGCACTGGGACGTCCTTCAGGTCATCCCGCCCATCTCCAAGAACGACAACACCATGTTCTGAACGCAGCCCGGGGAGACATCAACACCGCTCTCGATCGGCCGCGACCTGCTTCACAGGTGGTGGCCCCACGAACGCATGGTCACACCGCCGGAGGACGGGCGACGACGGTGAGCTACGCGGAGCCTGGCCACGGCCGGGCTCGGCAGAACGACGCCTAGGCAGACCGGTAAACCCCGTCGCCCTCCTCTCAGGCAGGGGGCACCCGAGCGGGGATCGCCTCGCACCGGCCCAACTGCGTCCCGCTTGGGAGACGGGGCACGTGTACCCCTGTCGGACCCATCCGGTGAAGCTGCTCGAGGGCGATCTCGACCTTGGGCGCTGGAGCGGTGTCACGGGGAGGTGGCGTGCCAGATCTGCAGGGCGCGGCCGTTGCAGGTCAGTTGCCGGGTGCGTGCCCCGTTGGATGCCGAACTGGACGGATCCTCAACATCGTCTCAACATCCGCCGCCCTATGGTCCGGGAAGGCCCCGCTCGAGCAGAATGGCGGACTTGATGGTTCCTCTCACTTCTTCCGACCCGCACCGCCTGGGACGGTACTGGCTGGTCGGCCGCCTCGGCGCGGGCGGCCAGGGCGTCGTCTACGAGGCGTACGGCGAGCCGGGCGAGCGGGTCGCGATCAAGGTGCCCAGGTCCGAGGGCGCGCAGGCGCGGGCCAGGCTGGCCAAGGAGGCGTCGGCGGCCCAGCGGGTGGCCTCGTTCTGCACCGCCAAGGTGATCGAGGCGCAGGTCGAGGCGGCCCCGCTGTACATCGTCAGCGAGTACGTCCCCGGCCTCAGCCTGCGGCAGGTCGTGGCCGAGTCGGGCCCCTACGAGGGCGACCGCCTGCGCCGCCTGGCCGTCGGCGTGGCGACCGCGCTGACCGCCATCCACCAGGCCGGCATCGTCCACCGCGACCTCAAGCCGGACAACATCATCCTCGGCCCCGACGGCCCCCGGGTGATCGACTTCGGCGTCGCCAGAGAGGTCGGGCCCACCACGAGCGGCCCGATCATGGGCACCCCGAACTACATGTCGCCGGAGGTGTTCGACGGGCGCGCCGTGACCGAGGCGGCCGACCTGTGGGCGTGGGGCCTGGTCGTGCTGTTCGCGGCCCGGGGAGCTGACGCGATCGAGCCCGGCGACCCGATGGCGGTCATCGGGCGGCTGCTCGACTTCAGGCCGGACGTGGCCGGGCTGCCCGAACCGCTCGGCTCCCTCGTGGCGGCCGCCCTGTCCAGGAACGCCGCCGACCGGCCGGCCGCCAAGGAAGTGCTGCTGCGCCTGCTCGACGACACCATCGCGGCCGGCACCGTCGCGGCCGGCACCGCCGAGCAGGACCCGCTGGCGCGCGGCGGCACGCTGGCCGGCACGCTGAAGGGCCGGGCGGAGCCGGACCTGGGCGCGATCGCCGAGGAGCTCTTCGCCGAGCTCACCGAGACCGAGCGGGCGAGCGTGCCCGAGGTCTTCCTGCGGATGATCGACGGCGACGCGCTCCGGCCGGTCGGCCGGGACGAACTGCCCGAGACCCCGACCGTCGACGCGCTGCTCGACGTGTTCGCCGCCGCGGGCATCGTCACGCGGACCGGGACGGCGTACGCGCTGGCCATGCCGGGTCTGCTGCGCGCCTGGCCCCGGCTGGGCGAGTGGGTGGCGGACAACAGCGCCGGGCTGCCCGTGCACCGCAGGCTCGCCGCCGCGGCCGCCGAGTGGGACGACCACGGCCGCAAACCCGCCGACCTGCTCCAGGGCACCCACCTGGACCGGACCCTGCAGTGGGCGGCCACCGAACGCAAGGACCTCACGCTCACCCCCCGCGAACGCGACTTCCTCGACGCGGCCGCCAGACAGGCCCGCCGGCGCTCCAGGACGCGCAACCTGATCGCGGCCGCCCTGACCGTGCTGCTCGTGGCCGCGCTCGGCGGGCTCGGCGCCGCCGAATACCTGCGCAGGGAGTCGAACAGTCAGCGTGACAACGCGCTGGCCCAAGCGCTCGCACTGCGCGCCGCCGACCTGCGGAAGAGCGACCCCCAGGCCGCGATGCTGCTGAGCGTGGCCGGCTGGCGGCTGAGCCCGGGACTGCCAGAGGCCCGGGGCGCGCTCTATGACTCGCTCTCCCAGAGCACGACCTCACTCTTCGCCGACCCCGACTACACGGCCGACACGGTACAGGCGCTCGGCCAGGACGGGCGTACGCTCGTGTCGGTGAGCGGCGGCACGGCCAGGATCTGGGACGTTCCCGGCAAGCGGCGGATCGGCACGCTGTCGGACGTGGGCACAGGAGTACGTGAAGCCGCGCTCGCCCCCGACGGGCACACCCTGGCCCTCATGGACGGCAAGGCCGCACGGCTGTGGGACACGCGGACCGGCCGGCCGCTCGGCGATCCCATCCCGCGCAGGACCGGAGAGCAGTGGCGCGCCGACCTGGAATTCGACAGGTCCGGGCACTACCTGGCCATCCCCGGAAGAGTCCTGCAGGAATGGTGGGACGTCGCCACGCGTAAGCGGCTCACCGCCCCTTCAGGAGCCGCGATCAACGCGATCAGCAGGGACGGCCGCTACGGTTACGCGGTCAAAGGCACGACGGCGGAGCTGTGGGAACTTCGCGACCGCAAGAGGACGCGCCTGCCGCCACGCCGCCCCGACGACGGTGTCATCAACGACGTCGCCTTCAGTGACGACGGCAGGTCGGTGACGACCGTCGCGATCCTGCCCTCGGGCGAGCGGAGCATGATGGGCCTGTTCGAAGTGCCCTCAGGAAAGGAGATGATGGGCTACGAGGACGAGCTCGCCACGGATGCGGCCTTCGCCTTCGGCGATGAGTTCATCGCCGCCTGGGCCGGGCAGAGCACGCTGAGGCTGGCGCGGCGCTCCGACCTCACCACGGTGTACGAGCGGGCCATGCCTGACTTCGTCGCCCAACTCCGCTTCGACCTCGCCGGCCGGGCCGTCCGCTATCTGAGCGACCGCGGCGTTGTCTACACCGAGGACGTCGCGACGGTGTTCGACCGGCCGATCACCTCCGGCGAGGGCAACAGCGTGCAACTGGACCCCTCCGCGCGCGTGCTGGCCGAGGTCAACATGGACAGGCTCGACGTCAGGGACACGGCGACGGGACGGCCGCTGATCGCGCCGGTCGGCTGGTCGGGCACGGGGGCCGCGACGGCCTTCAGCGCCGACGGCCGCCGCCTCGCCCTGGCCGGCGGCGACAGGATCTCCATCGTGGATCTGGCCAGGCGCGAGGTGTCGTCCAGGCTCAAGCTGACGGGTAACGGCGGGCAGGGCGCGCAGGCCCTGGCGTTCAGCCCGGACGGCCGCACGCTGGCCGTGTCACGCGCTGGAGAGTCCGGCCGCGTCGAGCTGTGGGACCTTGAACGGGGATCCGCACGGACTACGACCGGGCGCGGCGCGGGCTCCGTGGCCTTCCGTCCCGATGGACGGCTGCTGGTGACCGGGAACCCGTTCCAGCTCATCGATCCCGCGACGGGCGCCACCCGCCCTCCCGCGCCAGGGACCGGCCAGCTCGACGGTCCCTTCGCCTTCAGTCCGGACGGCCGTCAAGTGGCCTTTTCCGGCCCCGACCGGCTCACCTTGTGGGACGGCGACGTCAGGACCCGGATCGCCCAGTTCTCCGCGGTGCCGGGCGGCGAGGCCGCCATGCTCGCCTGGTCACCCGACGGGCGCACGATCGCCTCATACGAGGGGGGCATGCGCGTGCGGTTGTGGGACGTGCCGAGCCGGCAACCGCTGGGTCTCGTCTTCGACGGTAAGCAGAGCCTGAATGAGGTCGGCGTCGGGTGGGTGGCGTTCTCGGCGGACGGCACGAAACTCCACACCGCCGCCCTGGACGGCACCGTACGCGTGCATGACGTGGACGAGCGGCACGTGGCCGCGACCGTGTGCGCACGCGCGGGCCGTACACTCACCGCCGCTGAATGGTCCCGCCACCTGCCCGGCGTCGAGCCTTTCACGCTGTGCCGATCCGCAGAATCGGCAGCCCGCGGGTCCACATCCGCCGGTGCGGCGGATGAAGACCCTGGCCACGTTCGGGGCGGGCAGCAAGGCATCGGCAATGGGCTGGTGGACCCGGCCGCGCCGGACCGCGACGCTGCCGGCGGTACCCGGAGTCCGGAGGCCAAGGCGATCGATGACTGGCGGCCACCAGGGTGATCAGCCCGGCCCGCCGCAGGTCAGCCGACGAACGCCTGCGAATGCTGACCCGCCTGGAGCGGCCCCCCATTCGAGAATCATGGGTGGAGCACCAGCCGGGCGGGACCGATCGCGATGCCGCCCGCTGGACCGCCGCGCAGGCTCATTCCGGTCACGCCCGGGCGGTCCGAGGCGTGTACTCGGACCGATCCGCCGCGCCACGACAGGTCCAGCGCTGAGTCGTTCTCAGTCACCCGAGCCCCCAGCAGGTCCCCGAAGACGAGCCGGGAGAACTCGAGGTTCGTCGACGCCAGGTGCGTGGTCCCCAGCCGGGCGACCGCTCCCGGTGCGGTCTCCCACAACCTGGTCCACCAGAGCGGCTGCGTGGCTCCCCGGGAGCTGGGGAAGTCCTCGACGTCACGGGTACGACTCGACAACAGCCGCTCGACAGGCGGGTGGCTCCGGTCGGACTGCGCGAGCTGGATGACGACACCGTGCTTGTCGTCGGGCGCGATGAACGCCTCGCGCCACGGCGGGTGGTTGAGGTCCTCGCCCACGACGGTCAGGCCGAGCGCGCGGGCGCGCACCACCGTCGCGCGCAGGTCCGGTACGACGAAGGTGAGGTGATGAGGGCCCTCGCCGCGGGCCCTCAGGAAGCGGGTGAGGAATCCCTCGTCCCTTGGCTCCAGCAGCTCCAATCTCGCGCCGTCGTCGGCGGTGCCGATGTGGAGCAGCAAGTACCTGAACTGCGCGAGTTGCTCACCGAAGATCGGGGTCGCGCCCAGCTCGCGCCGCAGCCGCTGTGCCCAGTCCATCGCGTCGTGGACGGCGAACGACGTGTGGTCAAGAGCTACGCCGGCGATGGCACGGCTCCTTTCACACGCCTCGCCACCAGGATCGCCGCCACGATCATGGCGTCACGCTGCGCCGCCAAGGCGTCGAGGTCACCGGACCCGGCGGCCGCCAGCCCGTCGACCAGCCGGGCCGCGGTGGCCTCGTCCAGATGGGGGTGTCCCAGGTCGTCCCACCAGCGGTTGAAGCTGTCGGCGTACCGCTCGCAGAAGGCGGCGATGCCTCCCTCGCCGGCGCCGAGGTGGAACAGCGTCGTCGGCCCCCAGGCGGCCCAGCGCAGACCTGGCCCGGAGGAAATGGCGGTGTCGATGTCGTCCACGGATGCCACGCCCTCGTTGATCAGGTGGATGACCTCTCGCCACAGGGCGGCTTGCAGCCGGTTGGCGACGTGGCCGGGGACTTCCCGCTTGACCTCGATCGTCACCTTGCCGACGGACTCGTAGAAGGCACGGGCCCGGTCGACCACGCCGGCGCCTGTCCGCTCGTTGCCCATGACCTCGACGAGGGGGATCAGATGCGGCGGGTTGAACGGGTGACCGAGGACGAACCGGTCCGGACGGTCCCAACCGGCCTGCAGCTCGGTGAGGGTCAGGCCGGATGCTGACGACGCCACGAGGACATCCTCAGCAAGGGCGGGTTCGATCTCGGCGTACAGCTGGTGCTTGAGCTCGATCCGCTCGGGCACGCTCTCCTGGACGAACTGGGCGTCCGCCACCGCCGTCCGCGCGTCCGAGCACACGATCAGCTCACCTTCCGGCTCGGCCCGGGTCGCCAGACCGAGCTCTATCAGGGCCGGCCACGCTGTCTCCACCGCGCGGCGGACCCGCCCCTCCGCGGCCGGGTCGGGATCGAACAGCGTGACCGACTTGCCGGCGGCCAGGAACAGGGCGGTCCAGCTCTGGCCGATCACTCCGCCGCCGAGCACGGCGACACGGGCGACCCCGACGGGCGACGAGGCGCGCTCAGAAGGTGACATGGTCTGTTCCCTTGAGACCGAGCCGCTCCCGGGCCTGCGCCGGGGTGGCGATCTCATGCCCGAGCCCCTCTATGATGCCGCGGATCTTGCGCACCTGGCCGGCGTTCGACGTCGTGAGCTCGCCAGGTCCGATGAACAGGCTGTCCTCCATGCCCACGCGCAGGTTGCCGCCGAGCATGGCAGCCTGCGTCGCGAACGGCATCTGATGGCGTCCGGCGGCGAGCACCGACCACTCGTAGCTGTCCCCGAACAACCTGTCCGCCACCGTGTGCATGTGCTGGAGGTTGTCGAGGTCCGCACCGACACCGCCGAGCACGCCGAAGACCATCTGCACGAAGAAGGGCGGCTCCAGCCAACCCTGGTCGATGAGCCAGGCCAGGTTGTAGAGGTGGCCGAGGTCGTAACACTCGAACTCGAACCTGGTCCCGTGGCCGTGACCGAGTTCCTTCACGACGTACTCCAGGTCGGCGAAGGTGTTCTTGAAGACGAAGTCGCGCGTCATCTCCAGGAAGTCCGGCTCCCAGTCGTGCTTCCACTGCGCGTACTTCTGCAGCATCGGGAAGGTCCCGAAGTTCATCGAGCCGACGTTCAGTGATGCCATTTCCGGGGAGGTCGCGACGGCAGCCCTTAGCCGCTCCTCGCGGGTCATGCCGAGGCCTCCGCCGGTCGAGACGTTCAGGACGGCGTCGCAGGCGTCCTTGATCTTCGGCATGAAGTCCAGGAACAGCTCGGGTCGTGGGTCGGGCCGGCCGGTCTCGGGATCGCGGGCGTGGAGGTGAATGATCGCCGCGCCCGCTTCGACGGCCTCGATGGACGCGGCAGCGATCTCGTCCGGCGTCACCGGCAGGTGCGGTGACATCGTCGGCGTGTGAATGCCGCCGGTGGGTGCGCAGGTGATGATGACGGGCCTCGACATGGCCGTTCTCCCTAGGCGGTGAGAGTGGGGATGACGTCCCCATGATCGCGCTCGGCGGCGGCCCCTTCCACCCACGACCGATAGGCGTCGAGGACGAGGCCGTGGAAGTGATGCACGCCGTGCTCGGACAGCCCTGAGCCGGACGGGTCGTAAACGATGCGGCCCTGGTCGAAGGCCGGGGTGCCCATGCCACGCTGGACGCTCTCCACCAGCGCGATGTCCTGCTGCTGCAGCACCTCGTCGATGTAGCGCACCGACTGCACCTCGGCGCTCTCAAGCTCAGTCGTCTCGAAGTAGAAGTCCCAGGTCTCCAGGGTCCGGTCGGGACCGGCCGGAACGACCTGGAAGACCATGAAGTTGCCGCGACCGGGGTAGCGCAGCAGACAGGTGTTGGGCCACAGCCACCACACCGCGTGCTGCGTGACGGACGCGCCCGACACGTCGTAGGCGGCGTTCTCGTGCTTGCCGGCCTCGGCGAAGTGGCTCGACCAGATGCCGTGGGTCTTCACCTCGTAGGTGTCCATGTCGACGAGGTCGACGAACTCCTTGTGGGCGATATGACAGTGATAGCACTCCAGGAAGTTGTCGATGACGTTCTTCCAGTTGCTCGCGACATCGTAGGTCAACCGCTTCGCGTGGGTCAGCCCGGCCACGTCGGGGGCCCACCTGGCGATGTCGGCCGCCAGATCCCCGGCCTGCTCGCCCAGGGGAGCGGCGCGCGGGTCCAGGTTCACGTAGACGAATCCGCCGAACTCCTCCACCAGCACCTGGTCGAGACAGATCTCTCCCTTGTCGAAGGTCTCCATCCTGTCGGCGCGACGAGCCGCCTTCAGCTGCCCGTCGAGGCCGTAGGTCCACGCGTGGTAGGGGCAGACGATGTTGCGCGTGGTGCCGGAGCCCGTGAGCAACTCATGGGCGCGGTGCTTGCAGACGTTGTAGAACGCGCGCAGCGCTCTGTCACGATCGCGGACGATCGCGATCGGCATGCCGGCCACGGTGGCCGACACGTAGCTGCCCGGCGACTCGAGCTTTTCAGCGTGGCAGATCCATTGCCAGGTGCGGGCAAAGATCGCCCGGACGTCGACGTCGAGCCACAGCGGGTCCGTGTACGCCTCCGACCGCAGCGACATCGATCGTCCGGGGTCCTCGTGGAAGCCGGTGCCGACGCGGCGTACGTCGTCCATGGTGACTGGTGCCATGGTGGGAGCATACGAGCGTTTGAACGATCGTTCAATGCATTCCTGGACGTTCGTTCAAATTTGCCCGTCGCGCGGCCGGTCAGCCGGCGAGGGCGATTTCCTCGCAGCGAGTGACGCTCCGGCTGATCGCAGCGCGGTCGAGCCCCAGCAGGGCCGTGAGCCACAAGCCGTTCTGGATGACGTCGATGTCGGCGGCCCGCTTGCCGCACTCGCCACGCGACAGCTCGGGGCGGGCCGCACGGATGAGGGCGGCGAGCCCGGCGCGGTAGCGTTTCTGGGCCACCGTGTTGATGTGTTCGAAGTCCTCGTGGGCCTGGGCGAGGGCCCAGAGTTGAAGGCGCAGGGACAGGTACTCCGTCGTCAGGAACTCCGGGTCGGCCACCCGCTTCAGCGCCGCACGCAGCCGCTCCTCAGGCTCCAGGGTGAGGTCCGGCTCGACGATCGCGATGTCCTGCTCCTCGATGCGGTGCAGGGCCGCACGGATCAGGCTCGTCTTGTCCTCGTAGTAGTAGTTCACCAGCCCCAACGAGACCCCGGCCTCACGCGCGACGGCACGCATGCTGACCCCGGATATGCCCTGCAAGGACAAGAGCCGAAGCACCGCCTCGAGGATTCGCGCCTGCCGGTCGACTTTCTCATCGGCGTCCATCGCGCCCACGGACCTCGGACTCACATCCACAACCTTAGTGGCCCGGTCCCCAAGTCATTCGAGGGTTCACGCGGATGCGGGTAGTGGTAGAGGTCCAGCACGCGGGCGGCCTTGGCAGCGAAGCCGGGGTCGCGGATGAACACCCAGGAGGCGTACTACCAGGGCTTGGGCACGTCAGCGGCCAGGATCCGGCGCACGGTCGAGGCGGACATCACACAAGGCCGAGCCGAAGGTGAACGGCCCGTCATCGCCCCGCGCCGCCTGAAGCCTGGGATCCGCCGGGAACGCGGGCGCGGCGCGTACGCAGGCACGGTGCTCGGGTGGACGCGGCCCTGCGACCGCTAGCTGGGGAGCCTGGCTTGGGTGGCCGTGGAGACCACCGTGTCTTTCTGCGCCGAGGTCATCAGGCCGGCCGTGACCCACTCCTCCGCGATGCGGGTCACCGTGGAGACGAACTGTCCCTGGTCCGCGAAGGGCGCGTTCTTCCAGACCGCGTCCAGGAACGTCACCGAATCCGCCCGCTCGCGGTTGGGTACGCCGGAGTCGATCCTCCCGAAGACGATGGTCGGCTCGGCGCGCCGGAAGTAGGCGTGGTAGCGGTCGGTGTTGTTGATGTAGAGGGGGACCAGTGGGAGGCCGTTCGCCGTGAAGCTCATCGGCCCGGTGGACGTGACGGCGCGCGCGAGGTCCCCGGACAGGGTGAAGTCCTTGTAGAAGGAGAATTGACGGTAGGTGGTCTGGTTGCTCTTGGCGACCATCGGCACCGGCCCGTAGGCGATGCTCTGGATGGCCGGGATGTCCAGCGCCTTCTCGATCCGCAGCGAGAACGGCATCGTGATCCTCACGGTGTCGCCGCTCCGCCACTGCCGGTCGAGCGTGACGTACTCGCCGGGCTTGGCGTCGAGCTGCTGGTCGGTCGCGTTGATCAGGACCGTGAAGCCCTTTTCCACCCAGTACGGCACCCGCAGCTTCACCACCAGCCGGCCGTTGCCCGTAACCGTCAGCGTCGTCACCCCGGAGGGGTCGGCCGGGTAGTTCGTGACCTGCCTGATCACGAAGCCCTTGTCCGCCCAGTTGAGCTCCGAGGCCATGTAGAGGTTCACGTAGAGCGTCGAATCGTCGGCGGACCGGAAGTAGATCGAGTCCTGGAACTTGGTGTGGCTCTCCAGTCCGGTGCCGCCGCAGCAGGTGCCGAGGTTGCCGTAACTGCGCGCCGCGCCCGGCCGCATCGGGATGAAGTAGGTCAGCAGCGGATTGGTGGTGCTGGCGGTGTTGCGGCGGGAGGCGAGGATCTGGCCGTAGAGTGCCCGCTCGTAATACTGCATGTATTTCGGGTCGGCGGTGTGGAAGAACAGGGCCCGGCTCAGCTTGAGCATGTTGTAGTTGCAGCAGGTCTCGGCGTTGTTGGTGCCCAGGGTGCCGACGATGACGTCGCGGGCGCCGAAGAGTTCGCCGTTGTCGGACGGACCGGCCAGGCCGCCGTCGGTGAAGATGCGGTGCGGGACGACCATGTCCCAGAAGTTCACGGCCGCGTCGAAGTAACGGCGTTCCTGGTTCTGCTCGAAGATGGACAGGTATCCGGAGAACTGGGGGATGTGCTGGTTGGCGTGTTTCCGGTTGAGCGTGTCCTGCTTGTTGACGGTGGCCGCGAGCAGGGCGGTGTTGTCGAAGCACTTGGCCGTCTCGAGGTATTCCGCCCTGCCGCTGAGGGCGTGGAGGTCGGCCATCACGACGTTCATGCCGTTGTACTCGCCGGCGATGTAGATGCCCCACATGCGGTCGAGCTGGGCCCGCGGAAGGTGGCCCAGCCTGCTGTGGACCCAGTCGCCCATCTTCAGCACGATCTCGAGCGCCTGCTCGTTGCCGGCGTACTGGTAGGCGTCGAGGAGGCCTCTCATGATCATGTGACAGGTGTAGTACGGCGCCCAGATCGTGGGATAGGTCGCGTACTGCTCCAGCTGGATGAACTGCGTCTCGGGGTAGGCGGCCAGGAAGCCGGGGTGGCTCGGCCCGCCGGGTTGCCCGACCTTCGCGGCCAGGGCGTTCTGGCACTCGCCCAGCGCCGTGACCATGTAGTCGACCTTGTTCTTGTAGAAGGCGTCGCCGGAGCCCGCGTAGGCCAGAGCGAGGGCGCTGAGGAAATGCCCGCTGTAGTGGCCGCGCAGATTACCGGTCGCGTCGTCCCAGCCGCCGGGCGGTTGCGCCCCCAGCGTGTCCAAACCGGCGTTGGCCCGGAAATTGGCCAGCATCCGGTCGGCCGAATAGGACCGCAGGAAGGTCAGGATCCGATCCCGGTTGGCGGTGAACAGGCTCGTGCCCAGCGTGACCTGGCTGTTCGCGAACGGCTTCACGATCCAGCTGCCGGGCACCGGAGGGTCGTTCTGCGGCAGAGGGGCCACCATGCGGGCCGCGGCCTGGGCCGTTCCGGCGGGCGTCGCGAACGCGAACCCGGACGTGGTGGCGGCCGCTAACGCCGCCAGTCGAAGCGCCTCGCGCCTGGGCATTTCTGACATCGCACTGTCCTCTTCGTCACTCGGGATCCGATGTGGAGGGCATGGGGGCCGCGGAATGGTAGCGCTAACATTTCATCGTTGAGCCAGTCCGTTCAGTGCATGGTCTTTTCTGTCCCTCGGCTCAGGTTGAAGGCGTCGCGCTCGCTTCTTTCCAGGCCCCCATTTCGGGAGTGTCGACGACCTCATTGGGCCCGTCAAGAGACCGCGAGCGATATCGCGCCTGCCGAAAACCGGGGCAGGTCATCGTCCGTGGGCCGCGGGTGGAGCGGACTTCCCCACCAGCACGGCGAGGGCGGGATGGGGGTCGATATGTACGTGCGTACATTAGATGTGTACGCTTGTACGTATGATGTCCGACTCCGATGGCCGCTCGATGCGCGAACGCATGCTCGCCGGCGACCTCTACATCGCCGACGACCCGGAGCTGGCGGAGCACAACCTGCGGGCCATGGACCTGATGGACGCGTACAACGCGACGTCCGCCCGCGACCCGCAGCAGCGGCGCCGCTTGCTCACCGAGCTGCTGGGCGCGGTCGGCGAGGGCACCGAGATCCGGCCGCCGCTGCGGGTCGACTACGGCAGCCACATCCGCATCGGCGCGCGGTCGTTCGCCAACTTCGGCCTCGTCGCCCTGGACGTCGCGCCGATCACCATCGGCGACGACGTGCAGATCGGCTCCTACGTGCAGCTCATGACGCCGACGCACCCGCTCGACCCGGAGCTGCGCCGGGCGAAGTGGGAGGCCGCCGAGCCGATCACCATCGGCGACAACGCGTGGCTGGGCAGCGGGGCGATCGTCCTGGGCGGTGTCACGATCGGGGAGAACACCGTGGTCGGCGCCGGCGCGGTGGTCACCCGGGACCTCCCGGCGAACGTCGTGGCGGTGGGCAACCCCGCCCGCGTGATCCGCACGATCGAGCCGGGCACGGCGTGAGCAACCCCGCCACCCCGCGGCGTCCGCGGAGGCACGATCCCGGGCGGCGGGACCGGCTGATCGACGCCGCGCTCACCGTCATCGCCGAGCGCGGCGTCGCCGGGACGACGCACCGGGAGATCGCCCGGGCCGCGGACGTGCCGCTGGGCTCGATGACCTACCACTTCACGTCCCTGGACGAGGTGCTCGCCGAGGCGTTCACCCGGCACGCCGACTCGGTGGCCCGCGTCTTCGACGAGCGGCTGAGCGCCGCCCGGGACCGCGACGCGGCGGTCGAGGCCGTCATCACGCTGGTGTCGGACGACCTGCTCGGCTCGCGGCACGACCTCGTCCTCACCGTGGAGCTGTACGTGGCCGCGGCGCGCAACCCGGCCCTGCGGGTCGTCACCCAGGCCTGGATGGCGCGCAGCCGCCGGGCGCTGGAACGCCACTTCGACGCCACCACCGCCCGGGAGCTCGACGCGCTCATCGAAGGGCTCGTGCTGCACAGCGCCCTGTCGACCGACCCGATGACACCCGGGCAGATCCGCCACGCCATCCACCGGTACCTGCGCTGATCCCCTCCCCTGCGCCTACGCGATCGGAAAGCCGATGTCCGCTGCTCCCCTCACCACGCCCACCCGGCAGGCCCGCCAGGCCCGCGCCGCCGTCGCCGCGCTGTTCCTCACGAACGGCGCCGTGTTCTTCAACATCGTCCCGCGATACCCGCAGATCAAGGCCGACCTCGGCCTGAGCAACGCCGTCTTCGGCACCGCGCTGGCCGCGCACCCGATCGGCGCGCTGCTGGCCGGGCTGCTCGCCGGCACGGCCATCCGCCGCTTCCGCTCCGCGCGCGTGGGGGCGTTGGGCATCGTGGTGACCACTGTCGCGACGCTGTTCATCCCCTTCGTGCCGAACTGGGTGGCGTTCGGCGGCGTGCTGTTCGTCGTGGGCGCCCTCGACGCGATCGTCGACGTCGCGCAGAACGCCCACGGCCTGCGGGTGCAGCGCCTTTACGGCCGGTCCATCGTCAATTCGCTGCACGGCGTGTGGAGCGTCGGCGCGGTCCTGGGCGGCCTGATGGGCTCGGCCGCCGCCGGCCTCGACATCCCCCTCTCGGTCCACCTGGGCATCTCCGCGACGCTGTTCAGCGTGACCGCCCTCGTCGCCTACCGGTTCCTGCTCCCCGGCCCGGAAGACGCCGAACGCCCCGCCGAGGCCCGGGACGGCCACCCGCCCCGCCGCGCGGGCCGGCGCTCGTTCACCGCCTCCGCCGTACGGATGCTCGCCGCGCTCGGCGTGCTGGCCGCGTGCGGCACCCTCGTCGAGGACGCCGGCGCGTCCTGGGGCGCCCTCTACCTGAGCGGCGACCTGCGCACCGACGCCGCCACCGCCGGTATGGCCGTCGTGGCCCTCCAGGTCGCCATGACCGTCGGCCGCCTCACCGGTGACCGCGTCGTCGACCGATTCGGGCAGCGTACCGTCGTGCGTGCCGGAGGGGCGCTGGCCGCGATCGGCATGGGCGCCGCGCTCGCCGTACCGTCGGTCGCGACCTCACTGGCCGGCTTCGCCCTCGCCGGGCTCGGCGTCGCCACCCTCGTCCCGGCCGCCATGCACACCGCCGACGAACTGCCCGGCCTGCCCGCCGGGGCCGGATTGACCATCGTCAGCTGGCTGCTGCGCGGAGGGTTCCTGCTGTCGCCTCCCCTCGTCGGATTCGTCGCCGACCTCACCAGCCTGCGCGTCGGCCTGCTCTCCGTCGTCCTGGCCGGCGCCGTCACGGTCGTCCTCGGCCGCGTCCTGGTGAACCGCACCCCGGCCTGAACCGCCTCGCCCGCCGTTGACACGTCTCCGTCACGAGATCTACGATCCGATCGAATCGATTCGCTAAGACTCTCAACCAACCCCGGCTGTGCCTGCACGTCTGTGGGCCGAATCGATTCACGGATTCCCTGCGTGGTCCTTCCCTTCCCCCCGACTCTCGAAGGAGCCACCCAAGATGACCACCACCCCACTCCGCGCATTCGCCGCGATGCTCATCGCCGTCGCCCTCCAAGCCGTCCCGGCGCCGGCGCAGGCCGCGGACGAATCCATCAGCGTCGACTTCTCCGTGGCCGGCGGCGCCCCGGCCTATCGCGCGTCCGGCTGGATCTACGGCATGACGGAGAACGCGTCAGGACCGGCGGACCACTTCTTCCGCGACGTGAAGTTCCGGTACATGCGCGCCGGCGGCGCGCAACTCGGCTCGCCCGGCGGCTGGGTGTCGGGCGCCTACGAGCGCAGGTGGAACGCGACGCTGGCCCAGGCCCGCCGGACGCTCGCGCTCGGCGGCCAGTTCATCATCCTCCCGCACGACCTGTGGGGAGCCGACGGCTATCCGATCTCGCGCTTCCCCGGCGACAACGGCGACTGGTCCGACTACGACGCCTTCCTCACCCGCCTGATCAACGACGTGCGGGCCGCCGGCATCACCGTCCAGTGGGACATCTGGAACGAGCCGAACCTCTCCCTGTTCTGGAACCGCCCGCAGGCCCAGTACTTCGAGCTGTGGCGCCGCAGCTACCAGCGCATCCGCGCCGCCTTCCCCAGCCACCTGATCGTCGGCCCCAGCTGCGCCTGCGTGCCCTCCACCACGCACGCCTTCTGGAACGCCTACCTCGACTTCGTCCGCGCCAACAATGTCGTCCCCGACATCGTCAGCTGGCACTCGCTCCCCGGTGACCCGGTGGCCAACGTGGCGGCCGCCAACGCCACGCTCGACGCGCGCGGCATCCCGCATGCGCGCCCGTACCAGATCAACGAGTACGCCGCCCCCAACGAGCAGAACCCCGGGGACGGCGCGTGGTACATCGCCCGGCTGGAGCGGGCGGGCGCCGACGGGCTGCGCGCGAACTGGGCGAGCGCCGGCAACCTGCACAACGATCTCGCGAACCTGCTCGTCCGCAACAGCGCCGGGCAGCACCTGCCCAAGGGCGAATGGTGGGTCTACCGCTTCTACGGCTCCCAGACCGGCCAGATCGTCTCGGTGAGCCCGAGCGCGTCGTACGACGCCTTCGCCACCAGGACGACCGGCGTGGCCAAGGTCCTCGTGGGCGGCGGCGGGACGACCGGCAACGTCGCCGTCGGTCTCCGGCGGCTCGACGCCACCAGCGGCATCGTGCAGAACAACCAGGTCCGCGCGATCGTCCAGCGCATCCCGTACAACGGCGGCGGAGCCGTCCAGGGGCCGGTCACCGTGCAGAACACGGTCCTGACGCTGTCCGGCAACGCCGCCACGGTGAACCTGCCGCACACCAACGCCGATGAGACGTTCACCATCACCCTGGTGCCGCCATCCGAGGGTGGCTTCCAGTCCGTCGCCGTCGCGCAGCACTCCCAGCAGTGCCTGGACAACACCGACCTCAGCACGGCCGACGGCAACGTGCAGCAGCAGTTCTTCTGCGAGGGCGGCGACCAGCAGCTGTGGAACTTCCGGCCGGTCGCCGGCGTGGCCGGCACGTACACGCTGGTCAACCAGCAGAGCGGGAAGTGCCTCGACGTGAGCGGGTCCTCCACGGCCGACGGCGCGCCGGTGCGCCAGTGGACGTGCGCCGGCGGAGCGCAGAACCAGCAGTTCACCTTGCGCAGGGTCACCTACGCGGGCAACGATCCCCGGGACCACCAGCTCGTCGCCCGCCACAGCGGTAAGTGCGTCGACGTGAGCACCATCTCGACCGCGCCCAGAGCTCCCGTCCATCAGTGGACGTGCAACCCGGTGGGCCAGGCCAGTCCGCTCAATCAGACGTGGCGGCTGTGGGGCCGCTGACCATGCGACGCTCGTGGGCGGCGGCAAGGATGAGGTAGGCGCTGGCCGTCCAGGTGTAGGCGCGGTCGCGCAGTCCCTCGCCGGTGCGGGCGTCGAAGTTCTCGGCGAACCCCGACGCCTCGCACAGCGCGCGGAAGCGGGCGCTGATCTCGTCGGCCAGGTCCGGGTATCCGGCGCGGCGCAGCCCGTCCTCGATCAGTACGGTCGAGGGCGCCCAGATGGGGCCGCGCCAGTAGCCGTCGTCCAGGTAGTGCGGCGAGCCGGGCAGCTCGGTCGCGGGCCCGAACGCGGTCAGGTGCCGCTCGATCCGTGCGGCCAACGCCGCGCGTACGGGGTGCGGCAGCTCCTCCCCCAGCACGATCGGCATGAGGTCGAGCAGGCTGGAGCTGGACCAGGTACGCCCCGAGAGCGCGCCGCGGGCGACGAACTTTTCGCCGTCCCACAGCTCGGCGAGGAGCGCGTCGCGCATCCGGTCGGCCTGCGCGCTCCACCGGGCGGACGCGTCCGGGTCGGGGGCCAGGCGGGCCAGCTCGCGCAGCTGCAGCACGAGGAAGGCGGCCAGGTCGGCGGTCTCGACGACGCGCTCGGGGTCGAAGGTGGTGGCGTTGTCCCAGCCGCTGTCGTTGCCGTGCTGGTAGTGCGGCAGCTCCCGGCCAGGGGCGCGGCGTGCCTCCAGCCAGAAGGTGGTCCAGCGTTCCAGCAGCGGGTAAACGCCAGGGTCGGGAGGAGGGAGGTGGCGCAGGGCCCAGCCGTGGATGGGGGGCTTGACGAAGTTGTAGAGGATCTCGGAGTGGGTGACGGAGTCGGGCAGCGCGCCGGCGGCGTCCTGGTGGTCGAACGGCAGCCGGAACTGGTCCCAGGCCAGGTCGGGCAGCCCCTCGGCCAGGGCGATGGCGTTGAAGCAGTGGTCCCAGCTCCACACCTTGTCCATCCAGTGCTTGGACATGAGCACGGCGGGCCGGGTGACGAACCCGGCGGGGCGCACGGTGGCCGACCACAGCACGTAGGCGGCCAGTTCGGCGGCGGGCGTCCGATCGCTGCGCCAGGGCGCGACCGCCGCGGCGAACGCGTCGAACTCGGCCCGCGCGGCCTTGGCCACCTGCTCGAAGGCGTCCGCGCCGGCGTAGGGAGCGCGGGCGGTCTCGTACTCCTCGATGGCGATCTCCCACTCGCCGCTGAGGACGAGACCGCGTTCGGCGGTGCCCAGCGCCTGCGTGCCGAGGTGTTCGGCCTGCCCGCCGAGGAGGGTGATCCGGTAGCGGCGGCCGGTCTGGTAGACGGTGAAGACGTACGATCCGTCGACGGGGTCCCGGTAGAAGTACGGGCCGCTGAACGGTGTCAGGACCGGGTCGGCGGCCACCAGGCGGAGCCCGAGGCCGCGGCCGCGGACGCGTACGGTGTCGGCGCTCTCGTAGGCGAGGTCGATCCGGCCGTCGCCAGCGCTCCAGGTGAGCTGGTGCGGGGTGGCGGTGACGGCGGTCTCGGCGGTGGGGATCAGTCGCAGGATCGCGTGCATGCCGGTCTGGTGCGAGACCAGGTGCACGTCCTCGGCGTAGGTCTTCTCCGCCACCACGGGCGAGAAGCCGAACCAGGACCCGCGGTGGCTGAACGGGATTTCCCGCAGGGAGAACACCGGGCCTGAAGCGGCGACGGTCATGAAGCGAGGGTCCCTTCTCAATCTTTGACGGCGCCCGCGGTGACGCCGGCGGCGACGTAGCGCTGGGCGACGACGAGCAGGATCGTGGCCGGGATGGAGGCGATCACGGCGGTGGCCATGATGGCGTTCCACTCCTGGTTGTTGTTGCCGATGTAGTGGTAGATGCCGAGGGTGATCGGCTGATGGTCGCCGCCCTGGTCGAGGGTGGAGGCGAAGATGAAGTCCGACCACGCCCACAGGAAGGCGAACAGCGACACCGTGATGATCGAGTTGCGGCTGACGGGCAGCACGATCGAGACGAACGTACGCACCACCCCGGCGCCGTCGGTGCGGGCCGCCTGCAGCAGTTCCTCGGGGATGCCGGACATGAACGTGGTCAGGATGAGCACCGCGAACGGCACGGCGAGGGTGGAGTCGGCCACGATCAGCCCGGGAACGGTGTTGAGCACGCCGGTGGACAGGAAGATGGCGTAGAAGCCCATCGCCATGATGATCCCGGGGATCATCTGCGCGACGAGCAGCACGAAGCTCAGCGCCGCGCCGCCGCGCGGGCGCAGCTTGGCCAGCGAGTACGCCGCCGGCGCCGCGAGCACCAGGGTCAGCGCCACCGTCCCCAGCCCGACGACCAGGCTCACCCCCAGGTAGGGCAGCTGCTGGTCCAGCACCGTCCGGTAGCCGTCCAGGGTGCCGTCGACCGGGAACCAGTTCGGCGGGCTCTTGCGCATGTCCTGGTCACGGGTGAACGACACGTTGATCATCCAATAGACCGGGAACAGCATCACGGCGGTCAGCACCAGCCCGATCGCGGTCTTGAGGCGCCTCATGCCGGGGCCTGCCTGCGCTGCGCGCGGATGTAGATCAGCCCGAAGACCAGCGCCGTCACGATGAGCAGGTTGCCCACGGCGGCGCCGGGGCCGAAGGCGGGCACCAGGTTGCCGAACCCGAGCCGGTAGGACCAGGTCGCGAACGTCGTCGAGGCCCCGCTCGGCCCTCCCTTGGTCATGATCCAGATGATGTCGAACACCTTCAGCGTGTAGACCAGGCCGAGCAGCAGCGTGATCGCCGACACCGGCCGCAGCAGCGGGAACGTCACCTTCCAGAACCGCTGCCACCCGTTGGCGCCGTCCAGCGCGGCGGCCTCGTAGATGGCCGGCGAGATCGCCTGCAGCCCGGAGTAGAGGACGACGAGGTTGAACGGGATGCCGATCCAGATGTTGGCGATGATGACGGACCACAGCGACCAGTCCGGCGAGGTCAGCCAGTTGACCGGCCCGATCCCGAACCAGGACAGGACGGCGTTGACCACGCCGGAGTCGCTGTTGAGCATCCACGACCACGTCGAGGCGGACACGATCAGCGGCAGCAGCCACGGCACCAGGAACAGTCCCCGGAGCGTGGCCGACAGCCGGAAGTTCTTCAGGAAGAACAGCGCCAGCGCGAGCCCGATGGCGAACTGGAAGGCCAGCGAGACCAGCGTGAACACCACCGTGTGCCACAGCGCGGGCCCGAACGTGGCGTCGGCCAAAACCTTGGCGTAGTTGGCGAACCCGGCGAACGGGGCATCGCCCTGCACGAACGAGCGCACCGTGTAGTTGCGCAGGCTCAGCTCGGCGTTGCGGTAGAGCGGGTAGGCGTAGAAGACCAGCAGGTAGAGCACGACGGGAGCGAGGAACGCCCACGCCGCCCACTGCCCGGATCGGGTCCGGCCCGCCCGGCTCAGGGCCGGGGCGGGCCGCACCGCTGTTCGGGTGATGTCGCTCATGCCGCTACTGAGCCGCGGCGGATTGTGCCGTGGCCATGGCTTCCTGCGGGGACTTCGATCCGCTCAGCGCCGCCTGCACCGCACCCCACATCGGCTCCGAGATCTTCGGATATTTGGTGCCCAGGTCGTCGCTGGTGCGGCCCTTGGCCGCCTTGACCGCGTCCACCCACACCTTCAGATCGGGGTCGGCCGCCACCTGCTTGGCCTGCACCGCCTCGGTGGGCGCGATGTAGGACAGGGTGGTGGTCGTGGTGAGCGAGTTGTCGGTGCTGGTCAGGCAGGTCACCAGCTTCTGCGAGGTGGTGTAGCGGCCGGTGTCGGACTGGACCGGGATGCTGACGAACTCGCCGCCGGTGGGCGCGGGCGCGGTGCCGCCGGCCTTGCCGGGGATCGGGATGATGCCGTAGCCGAAGCCGGTCTTCTTGGCGTTGGCCAGCTGCCAGGTGCCGTTCTCGGCGAAGGCGAAGTCGCCGGTGGCGAACTCCTGCCAGCTCGTCGTCTGGGTGTTGTTGATGACCGAGTTGGGGGCGTACCCCTTCTTCAGCCAGTCGCTCCACAGCGCCACGGCCGAGACGCCCTCGGGCGAGTCGAGCTTGGTGAGGTTCGCGCCGGAGCCCCAGAACCAGGGCAGGAACTGGAAGCTGCCCTCCTCGGTGCCGATCGCCGAGAAGGTGATGCCCTTCTTCCCGGCCGCCTTCACCTTCTCCAGCGCCGCGGTCAGCGAGGGCCAGTCCTTCACCGAGGCGATGTCGACCCCGGCCTTCTTCAGGACGTCCTTGTTGTAGTACAGGGCGAGGGTGTTGGCGCCGATCGGGACGCCGTACGTCTTGCCGCCGCTCTGACCGGCGGCCAGCAGGTTCGGCGCGATCGCGGAGACGTCGAGCTTGTTCTCCTCGGTGGTCGTCAGGACCCCGGCCTCGGCCAGCGTCGAGACCACCGGGTTGTCCACGATCAGCACGTCCGGCGCGTTGCCCTGCTGGGCCGCCAGCAGCGCCTTGTTCGTCAGGTCGCTGGTGTCGTAGCCGGTGCGCTCGACCTTGACCCCGGCGTCGGTGCCGCACTTGTCCAGCAGCTTCACCCACTCCGAGCTCTTGTCGTACTGCGGGTACGGGTCCCAGATCGTGTACGTCCCGCCTCCGGTGGCCTGACCGGCGGTCGCCGGGCCGCCCTCGGACGATGACGAGCAGGCGACCAGCCCGCCCACGGCGGCCAGGACCGCCAGACTCGCGCCGGCCGCACGCCGGCTCCTTGCCGCTGATCTCATTGAGCTGACCTCCGCTGACAGGCGTGACGAGGTTGTTCGGGAACGAGTCGAATCGATTCGCCGAATCGGTTCGACCGAAGATAGGCCCGCTCTGCCGTAGGCGTCAATGGGCAGAGATGTCACGACGGAGTGCCACGTCATGAACCGGTTCGACCTACGATGGTCGCCGACCGGCGGAACGGACGAGGAGCACGGGTGAACATCGGAGAGATCGCCAAGCGGGCGGGCGTGTCGCGCAGCACCGTCTCGTACGCGCTCACCGGCAAGCGCCCGGTGTCGGAGGAGACCAAGCGCCGCATCCTGACGGTCATCGACGAGCTGGGCTACCGGCCCAACGCCTCGGCCAGGGCGCTGAAGGAGGGCCGCACCCGCACGATCGGCCTGGTCATCCCGCCCGCCAGCCAGCGCCTGACCGACATGCAGCTCGGCTTCGTGGCCAGCGTGGTCGACGCCGCCGCCCGCGCCGACCTGGACGTCCTGCTGTCACCTTCCGGCGGCGAGCACGACCGCTCCTTCGAGCGCGTCGTCACCGGCCGCCGCGTGGACGGCGTCATCCTCATGGAGATCCGGCTGGAGGACGACCGGGTCGCCCGGCTGCAGGAGCTCGGCCTGCCGTTCGTCGGCATCGGCCGCACCCGGCACCCGGAGGACATGTCCTGGGTGGACATCGACTACGAGGCGCTGATCGCCAAGTGCGTCCACCACCTGGCCGACCTGGGCCACCGGCAGCTGGCGCTGGTCAACCGCAACGCCGAACTGGTCGCGGCCGGCTACGGCCCCGGCCACCGGGCGCAGGCCGGCTTCGACCGCGCCATCGCCGAACGCGGCCTGCGCGGCGTGCGGGTGTGCTGCGCCGACGACTCCCAGGCCGGGCAGACCTGCCTCCAGCAACTCCTCGCCGAGCACCCGGGGCTGACCGCCATCGCCACCATCAACGAGGCGGCGGTGGCCGGCATGTACCGGGGGCTGGCCGAAGCGGGCCTGAGCGTGCCCGGCGACTTCTCCATCGCCGGGGTCGCGGCCCGGCACTGGGCCGAGAACCTGCACCCGCCGCTCACCGCCGCCGACGTCCCGGCCGACGAGATGGGCGCCCGCGCCGTCGAGCTGCTCCTCCAGCGCGTCGCCGACCCCGGCACCCCGCAGCGCCACCTCCTGGTGGCCCCGCCCATCTCGCTGCGCGGCACCACCGGGCCCGCCCGGCCGCGCGACTGATCGCGGGACATCCCGGCTCTTGACCGCCGCACCCGGAGGCGCTTATGGTCCAGTCGAATCGATTCGACCTTCATTTCTGATCGGGAAAGACGCGTGGCTCAACTCTCAGCCTGCCAGCAGGGGGAGTGCCTCGAAGACGTGGTCCTGCCACAGGCGGCGCGAGGCCTCCTCGGGGTACGCCGCGACCGACGGCGGCGTGTCGAAGATCCGGGTCAGGCGCTGCTCGGCGTCGTACGCGGGCCAGCCCGGGTCGCCCGAGGTCGCGAAGGACGTCCAGGCCGTGCGGATCTGGGCCGTCAGCTCGCGGGCCTCGGCAGTGTGCTCGGGGCCGATGGCCGCCGGGCCCAGGTGGGCGTCGTAGGTGCCGAACAGCAGCGGGCCGTCCAGGCCGTGGCAGGCGCGCATGACTCCGCCGTTGCCCGGGGACTGCCAGGCCAGCTCGTACAGGTAGGCCCGGCCACCCCCGGCCGCCTGCGCCTCGGCCAGGCGCAGCGTCGGCATGCGGAACAGCCAGTCGGTCTGCACGAGCTCGTAGAGCTCCTCGGCGGACGCGCCCGGGAACGCCGCGCGGTAGGCCCGCTCGCCGCCCGAGCCGGGGCCGAAGCGGCGCAGCGCCTCCGTCGCCTGCTCCTCGGTGATCTTGCCGAGCTGTCCGGAGAAGAGGAGGAACGTGCGGAACTCGTCGCGGGTGTGGCCGATGATCAGCTCCACGTCCCGTCCCGCGCCGCCCGCCAGGGCCTGCCAGGGTGCGGCCGGCAGCACCTCGCCGTCGACGACGGGCGAGAAGAGGGTGAGCGTGTGCGCGAACGAACCCCAGCGGTCCTCGTACTGCCGCATCTTCGACTCCAGGGCGTGCCCGATCGCCGGCAGCTCCCGCGGATCCACGCCCGACAGGTCCCCGGCCGTCGGACGCAGGCCCGCCTCGGCCGCCAGGGCCGTCGCGACGTCCCTGGCCAGGGCGTCGGAGAAGAACGTACCCGGCAGGCTCTGCCCGACGGCGCGCCGGAACAGGCCCGCCGCGCTCGGCATGGCCATCAGCGCGGCGATGGACCCGGCGCCGGCCGAATCACCGAGGACGGTCACCTGGCCGGGGTCGCCGCCGAACGCCGTGATGTTCTCCCGCACCCACTCCAGGGCGGCGACCTGGTCGAGCAGGGCGCGGTTGGCGGGCGCGCCGTCGATGTGGGCGAAGCCCTCGACGCCGAGGCGGTAGTTCAGCGAGACGAAGACCACGTCGCCGTCGCGGGCGATGTGCCGGGCGTCGTAGCCGGGGCTGCCGGAGAAGCCGTGCTTGTAGGCGCCGCCGTGGATCCACACCATCACCGGGCGGCGGGCGGCCGGGTCCGGGTCGGGTGTCCAGACGTTGACCGTCAGCCAGTCGTCGCCCGTGCCCTTGAAGAGGTCACCGCCGCCGCGGCCGGCCATGTTCGCGTCCTGCGGGGCCGGCGGGCCGAAGGTGAACGCCTCACGTACGCCATCCCAGCCGCGCACGCGCCGCGGCGCCTGGAAGCGGGCCTCGCCGATCGGGGGCTCGGCGTACGGGATGCCGCGGAAGACGGCCAGGCCGTCCTCGGCGCGGCCACGCACCACGCCGGCGGCGGTACGGACCTCGGGCTCCTCGGCTAGGGACATGGCGACTCCTTGACCCAAATCGACTGATTTAACTGTTGTCCATTTTTTAACACATGTCTAGAGTTGCGGTCGTGCAGGATCGACAAGACCGCCGGGTGCGCCGCTCCCGCGCCGCCCTCATGGCCGCCGCCGTACGCCTGGTCTCCGAGCGCGGCACGACGGCCCTTCCCGTCGGCGAGCTCTCCGACGCGGCGGACGTCAGCAGGCAGCTGGTGTACCTGCAGTTCGGGGACCGTGACGCGCTCCTCGTGGCGGCCGCGACCGACCTGGTCGAACGGGAGCTCATCCCCGAGGCCGGGGACGACGGCGCGCCGCCTCGCGCGCGCATGCTGGCGATGGCCCGGCACTTCGCCCGGCACCGGCCCTTCTACCGCGCGATGCTCACCGGATCCTGCGCCTTCCCGATGACCCGGGACCTGAACAGGCTGTTCGGCTCGCTCATCACCGTGACGGGCCTGCGTGAGGTGTTCGGCGACCTCGACGACGCCACGGCTCGGGATCTGGCCGCGCTGATCGCGGGCGGGACCGGCACGATCGTCAACGACTGGCTGATCGACGCCGACGACCCCCTCGACCCCGAAGAACTGGCCGACCGCCTGCTGCGCCTCTCGACAACCCTCGCCCGCACCCCCGGAGGTCGCCCGCGATGAACCTGAACAGCCGTCTCGTCCAGCGCATGCTGCGCCTGCCCCCGCCCCTCACCCGGGATCTGACCGTCGAGCGCGA
This sequence comes from Nonomuraea sp. NPDC050451, assembly GCF_044458585.1. Taxonomy (NCBI): domain Bacteria; kingdom Bacillati; phylum Actinomycetota; class Actinomycetes; order Streptosporangiales; family Streptosporangiaceae; genus Nonomuraea; species Nonomuraea sp. NPDC050451. The sequence goes on along the minus strand of NZ_JBITHZ010000001.1, from coordinate 124,958 downwards.
CCTGCGCGTGCCGATGCGCGACGGAGCCGTCCTGCTGGCCGACCGCTGGGCGCCGAAGTCGGGCGGCGACGGCCTGCCGACCGCGCTCATCCGCATCCCCTACGGCCGGGCCGGCATGGCCGCGGGCCCGATGGCCCGCCCGCTGGCCGAACGAGGCTTCCAGGTGCTGATCCAGAGCACCCGCGGGACCTTCGGCTCCGGGGGCCCCTTCGACCCGCTGCGCCGCGAGCGCGAGGACGGCCTGGACACCCTCGACTGGGTGATCCGGCAGCCCTGGTTCGGCGAGTCGATGATCCTGTACGGCTCCAGCTACCTCGGCTTCGTCCAGTGGGCGGTCGCCGACGCCCTGCCGCCCCAGGTCAAGGCCATGATCCCGGGGGTCTCCGAATCGGCACTCACTCTGGACTTCCTGCGCGCGGACGCCTTCTCCCTGGAGACCCCGTTCGTCTGGGGCGTGCAGGTGGCGGGCCAGGAACGCCCGTTCGCGATGCCGCGCCAGCTGCTCGGGGCGAAGAAGGTCCAGCGTGCCCTGCGCACGCTGCCGCTGAGCCAGGCCGACACCGCCGTCCTGGGCCACCACGACGACTACATCCAGAACATCCTCGCCCACGACGCCGGCAGCCCGTTCTGGCAGGACCTGGACCACCGGCACCGGGTCGCCGGCATCCAGGTGCCGGTGAGCAGCGTCGGCGGCTGGTACGACATCTTCCTGCCCGGCCAGCTCCGCGACCACCGGGCCCTGCAGGACGCCGGACACCCCCTCGTCCGCCTCACCGTCGGCCCCTGGGCGCACATCTCCATGGGCGTCGGGCAGACGGCCGCCGCCGAGGCCCTCGACTTCGGCCTCGCGCTGGCCCGGGGCGAGGAGCCGGCCGAGCGCGCCCCGGTACGCCTGTTCGTCATGGGCGAGGAGAAGTGGCGCGACTTCCCGTCCTGGCCGCCGCCGGGATACGAGCCCCGGCGCTTCCACCTCCAGCCAGGCGGCGCCCTGGCCACCGAGGCGCCCGCCGACTCGGCCCCCGACGGCTACCGCTACGACCCCGGCGACCCCACTCCGGCCCTCGGCGGCGTCCGCATGGCCTTCGGCGAGAAGGCCGGCCGCGTCGACAACGCCGCTCTCGAGGCCCGGTCCGACGTCCTCACGTACACGACCTCCGCGCTGGAGGAGGACGTCGAGGTCGTCGGCGAGGTGAGCGCCGAGATCTTCTTCCGCTCCAGCCTCCCCTACGCCGACGTCTTCGTCCGGCTGTGCGACGTCGACGCCGGCGGCCGCTCCACCAACGTCTGCGACGGCCTGGTCAGCCTCACCGGCGCCGACGAGATCACCCCCGCCGCGGTGACCCTGTGGCCGACCGCGTACCGCTTCAAGCGCGGCCACCGCATCCGCGTACAGGTCTCCAGCGGCGCCTTCCCCCGCTACAACCGCAACCCCGGCACCGGCGAGCCCCGCGCCACCGCCACCGCCCTCCGCGCCGCCGACCAGCAGGTCCTCCACGACCCGCGGCACCCGTCGGCGGTGATCCTCCCCGTCCGCTGACCGCGCCGTCAGGCGAGTTCGTAGGTCCAGCCGGAGGAGACCCGCACTTCGCCGCCGGAGCGGGTGACGGTGAACCGCGTGGGCTCGCCGGTGGCGTGCTCGGTGACGGTGAGGGTGGTCTCGCCGTCCGGTCCCGGGTACACGCGCAGGATCAGGCCGTCCAGGTAGTCGTAGTCCGGCCGGTCGTCCCTGGCGCCGATGGGCAGGACGGCGCCTTCGCGCACGTAGATCGGCATCGAGGTGAAGCCGTGCCGCTCGGTGCGCCAGCCCCCGCCCCGCACGCGCTCCCCCGTCAGGTAGTTCGTCCACGTGCCGTCGGGCAGGTAGAGCTCCACCGTCCCGTCAGGGGTGAAGACGGGCGCGACGAGCAGGTCGGGGCCGAGCATGTACTGGGTGTCGAGGTGGGCGACGTTGCGGTCGCCCGGGAACTCCATCGCCATGGGCCGCATGACGGGTGTCCCGCTCTCGTGCGCCTGGACGCCCGCCTGATACAGGTACGGCATCAGGCGGAGCTTGAGTTTGGTGAACACCCGGGTCACCTCCACGGCCTCCTCGTCGAAGGCCCAGGGCACGCGGTAGGAGGTGGAGCCGTGCAGCCGCGAGTGGGAGGACATGAGCCCGAAGGCCACCCAGCGCTTGAAGACGCCGGGGTCGGGAGTGCCCTCGAAGCCGCCGATGTCGTGGCTCCAGAAGGAGAAGCCGGAGAACGCGAGCGACAGGCCGCCGCGCAGGCTCTCCGCCATGGACTCGTACGTCGATCCCGAGTCGCCGCCCCAGTGCACCGGCAGCCGTTGACCGCCCGCGGTCGCCGACCGCGCGAACAGCACCGCCTCGCCCCGGCCGCGTCGCTCCTCCAGCACCTCGAACACCGCCGCGTTGTAGAGGTGCGTGTAGAGGTTGTGCATGCGCTCGGGCGTGGAGCCGTCGAAGTAGGCGACGTCGAGCGGGATGCGCTCCCCGAAGTCGGTCTTGAACGCGTCGACCCCCTGGTCCTGCAGCGCGCGCAGCTTCGACTGGAACCAGCGCGTCGCGTCGGGGTCGGTGAAGTCGACGAGGCCCATGCCGGCCTGCCACAGGTCCCACTGCCAGACCGACCCGTCCGGGCGCTTCAGCAGGAAGCCCCGCTCGGCGGCCTCGGCGAACAGCGGCGAGCGCTGACCGATGTAGGGGTTGATCCACACGCAGACGCGCAGGTCCTTGGCGTGCAGGCGGGCCAGCATGCCCTCGGGGTCGGGGAAGACCCGCGGGTCCCACTGGAAGTCGCACCAGTTGAACTCGCGCATCCAGAAGCAGTCGAAGTGGAAGACCGACAGCGGCAGGTCGCGCTCGGCCATCCCGTCGATGAACGAGGTCACCGTCCGCTCGTCGTAGTCGGTGGTGAACGAGGTCGACAGCCACAGGCCGTAGGACCAGGCGGGCAGGCGCGCGGGGCGGCCGGTGAGCGTGGTGTAGCGTTCCAGGATCTGCTTGGGCGTCGGTCCGTAGATCACGAAGTACTCGAGGCTCTCCCCCGCCACCGAGAACTGCACGCGTTGCACGGTCTCCGACCCGACCTCGTACGAGACGTGCCCCGGGTGGTTGACGAAGACGCCGTATCCGCGGTTGGTGAGGTAGAAGGGCACGTTCTTGTAGGCCTGCTCCGAGGAGGTCCCGCCGTCGGCGTTCCAGATCTCCACCGTCTGGCCGTTCTTGACCAGCGGCCCGAAGCGCTCCCCCAGCCCGTAGACCACCTCGCCCACGCCGAGCGCGAGCTGCTGGGCGAGGTGGACGGGGGCACGGGTGTGGCCGACCGGCGCCGGATCGACCTGTGCGTCCTCGGCGAGCTGGAAGTAGCCGATGGACTTGTGGCCGCTGGAGGTCAGCGGGCGCCCGTCGCCGTGGAACGACAGGTCCCAGGGGGCTCCGGGTGCCATGGTCGCGCTCAGCGCGCCGCTGGTGAGCGTCGTCGCGTCGTCCGTTTTGACGATGCCGTGGCCGTCCTCGGCGCCGACGAGATCGAAGCCGCGTTCGTCGCTCGTGTGGTGGTCGATGCGGACGCGGATCACGTTCTCCAGCGGTGACGACAGCCTCAGCGAGAGGACCGGCCGGTTGAGGGTGTCGCCGCGCCGGTGGATGACGGTGGTGGGCGCGGTCACGGTGAACGCGCCCTCCTCGGTGAAGATGTCGTACGCCTCGGCCGCGTACAGCGCGGTGACGCCGGGGCGCAGCTGCCAGAGCCCGTCGGTGAACTTCATCGGCAGGTCATCCCTTCAATCCGCCGGCCAGCAGGTCGGCGCGCCAGAAGCGCTGCAGCACCAGAACGAGGGCGATCAGCGGGATGACGGAGACGGCCGAGCCCATGATGACCAGCGAGTACAGGTCCCCATCGCCCGCGCCTTTGCCCAGGAACGTGTACAGGCCCAGGGTGATCGGATATTTGTCCTGGTCGGAGAGCATGATGAAGGGCAGCAGGAAGTTGTTCCAGATGCCGACGAACTGCAGCAGGAACACCGTGACCAGCCCCTGCACCATCATGGGCATGACGATGGTGGCGAAGATCCGGGTCTCCCCGGCGCCGTCCAGGCGTGCCGCCTCCAGCGTGCTCTCCGGCACCGAGGCGGCGGCGAAGACCCGGCACAGGAAGATGCCGAACGGGTTGATGATGACCGGCAGCAGCACCGACCAGTGGGTCCCGGCCAGGCCGACGGCGGCCATCAGCAGATACTGCGGGACGGCCAGCACGATGCCGGGCACGAGCACGCCGGCGAGGATCACGGAGAACAGGACCTCGCGCCCGCGGAAGCGGAACTTGGCCAGGGCGTAGCCGGCCATGGCCGACACCAGCGTCGACAGGATCGCGCCGACGCCGGCGTAGAGCAGCGAGTTGAGCCCCCACTTCCAGAACTGGCCGTCGCCGTAGGCGCTGAGGTTGGCCAGGTTCTCGAGGATGCCGGTGCCGGGGGCGAAGGAGAAGGTGGTGAACAGCTCGCGCGACGTCTTGGAGGCGGCGATGACCACCCAGGCCACCGGGGTCAGGCAGTACAGCGCGCCGAGCAGCAGCACGATCAGCGGGAGGCGTGGCCGCCGCGCCGCAGCCCGGCGGCGGCGGTGGAACTGGCGGTCTCCGGTGCGGGGTACGGCGGTCATGCGTTGTCTCCGAAGGTTCGGCGCTGGAAGAACCGCAGCAGCAGCAGCGAGATGGCCAGAATGCCCACGGCCAGCACCACGGAGGCGGCCGCGGCCCCGCCGAGGTTGTCGTTCGTGAACGCCTCCTGGTAGATCTTCATCAGCGGCACCCAGGTGGCGCTGATCGTGGTCGTCATCGGCCGTAGCGTGGCCGGTTCGCTGTAGAGCTGCAGGGTGCCGATCACGGAGAACAGGCCGGTGAGCACGAGCGCGGGGGCCACCAGGGGGATCTTGATGCGCCAGGCGATCTGCCACTCGCTCGCCCCGTCGATGCGGGCCGCCTCGTAGACGGAGGTGGGGATGGCGCGCAGCGACGTGAAGATGATGATCATGTTGAAGCCGACGCCGGACCACAGGGCGATGTTGGCCAGCGAGAAGTACAGGGCGGGGAAGCCGAAGAAGTCCAGCGGCCCGGCGTGCAGCTGCCTGGCGATGTAAGTGAGCGGGCTGGTGCTGGGCAGGTACAGGAAGCCCCACAGGAGGCTGGCGATCACGCCGGGCACCGCGTACGGAAGGAAGATCGCGGTGCGGGTGAAGCCGCGCGCCCGCACCCTGGGGGTGTCGAGCAGCAGCGCGAACAGCAGGGCCAGGCCCAGCACGCTGGGGATGGCGATGACGCCGTAGAGCAGGACCCGGCCGAGCCCGGCGACGTATTCGGGGTCGGAGAGCGCGGCGGCGTAGTTGTCGAACCCGATGAAGGCTTCCACCCGCCGCCCGAACGCGCCGCCGCCTTCGATGCGGAAGCCGCGGAAGCTCAGGTAGACGGCGTAGCCGATCGGGATGATCAGGAACAGGGTGAACAAGACGATCGCGGGCGTGGCGAACATCCACGGGGTGGCGACGGCGCGGATGCGCAGGCGTCGCCCGGCGGAGCTGGCGGGCATGAGACGTCCAGAGATGGGTCGAACCGAGGGCCCGGCCGGGCCCTCGGCGTCTTACTTGGTGACGGTGTAGCCGGACTTCTGCAGGTCGGCGACGACGGCCTGCTGCGTGGCCTGGTACACCGCGCGGAAGGAGGTCTTGTCGAGCGCGGCCTTGTTGAGCGCGTCACCGAAGGCGCTCTGGGCGATGTTCACGTTGGGTCCCCAGGTCACCGGGATGGTGGTGTTCTTGATCACCTGGTCGGTGACCTGGTAGAAGTCCTTCTGCTGCGGCATCAGCTTAGGCGGCTCGTGGGTCAGCGTCGCCTGGCGCCCGGCGTTCCCACCGGGGTAGATGTCGAGCGTGAGCTGCAGCTTGGAGCCCTCGTCGGAGGCGCCGAGCCAGGCTGCGAAGGCCGCGGCCTCCTTGGCGTGCTTCGACTTGGCCGGCACCAGGTAGGCGGATCCGCCCAGGAACGGGACGGCGGGGTTGCCGGGCGTCCACTGCGGCAGCGGCGCGGATTCCCACTTGCCCGCGGTGTCGGGCGCCACCGAGTAGATGACGCTGGGCGCCCAGGCCGCGGCGGCCCAGCTCAGGATCTTGCCCTTGTTGACCTGCGCGTTCCATTCGGGCGTGAGCAGCGGCTCGACCTTCACCAGGTCCCGCTTCACGAGGTCCTCCCAGAAGTCGGCGGTCTTCAGGGACGGCTCGCTGTCGATGCCGACCTTCCAGGCGCTGCCGTCGGTGCTCCACCACTGGGCACCGGCCTGGGCGGCCTGGGCGGCGAAGAACTCGAGCTGGTTGGCGGCGAAGCTGGCGATGTAGGCGTCGGGGTCCTTCTTGCGGATCTGCTCGGCGGCCTTGGCGTACTCGGCCCAGGTGGTGGGGACCTTGACGCCGTACTTGTCGAACAGGTCCTTGCGGTAGGTGAACGCCATCGGCCCGATGTCCTGGGGCACGCCGTAGACCTGGTTGTTGAAGGTGGTCAGGGCCCAGATGTTGGGGTCGATGCCCGACTTGGCGGACGCCACGTCGGCGGTGATGTCCTTCACGGCGCCGGAGACCACCATGGCCGGCACGGCGCGGTACTCCAGCTGCACGACGTCGGGGGTGTCGCCGGCCTTGTCGGCGGCCAGCAGCTTGGAGGCGCTGTCGGAGGTTCCGCCGACCTCCGACAGCTTGATCGTGACGTTGGGGTGTTCCTGGTGGTACTTGGCGATGATCGCCTCGGCCTCCGGGTCGCCGCTCTTCAAGTTCCAGGTCCAAACCTGCAGCGTGACCGGCCCGCTCGCGCTCGCCGCCGTGTCCGAGGGAGGGGCATCGGCGGACGAGCAGGCGGCCAGCGACGCCGCCAGGGCGAGCGCCAGCGCCGCGGCGCCCAGCTTCGTCCGGTGTCGGCGGCGTCGGGGCGGGGTCGGTGGGGTCATGACGATCTCCTGGGCGAGGGGTGGTGCGCTCGGCGGGATGCCGGGTCGTGCGTTGGGATCTAACCTGATGTTAACGTTGTCATCCTGTCAAGCCCCCTCTTTGTGAGACCTCTCGGAGCCCACCCCCGTGCCTGCTTTCCGCAACCCGGTCCTGCCCGGCTGCTACCCGGATCCGTCGATCTGCCGGGTCGGCGAGGACTTCTACCTGGTCACCTCGTCCTTCACCTATTTTCCTGGACTCCCCCTCTTCCACAGCCGTGACCTGGTGCGCTGGCGTCAGCTCACGCACGTGCTGGACCGGCCCGGGCTGCTTCCGCTGGAGGGCCTGGACGTCTCCGACGGCGTCTGGGCACCGACCATCCGCCACCACAAGGGCGTCTTCTACGTGGTCTCCACGCTGGCCGTGAACCGGCAGGGCAGCCTCACCTTCGTCGTGACCGCCGACGACCCCGCCGGGCCGTGGTCGGACCCCGTCCCGCTGGAGGCCGAGGGCATCGACCCGTCGCTGTTCTTCGACGACGACGGCCGGTGCTGGCTCACCGCCTGCCGGGACGCGGTCCAGGGCGGTCCCGGCGAGTTGTGGATGCGTGAGCTGGACCTGGACCGGCTCAAGCTCGTCGGCCCCACGCACGTGCTGTGGCAGGGCGCGGTACGCGGGGCGTGGGTGGAGGCGCCGCACCTGTACAAGCGCAACGGCGTGTACCACCTGATCGCCGCGGAAGGCGGCACCGAGGGCAACCACAGCGTCACCGCGGCGCGTTCCGACACCGTCACCGGACCGTACGTCACCGACCCGCGCAGCCCCCTGCTGACCCACCGGCACCGCGGCCCGGGCGAGCCCATCCACAACGTCGGCCACGCCGACCTGGTGGACACCCCCGTCGGCGAGTGGTGGGCGGTGACGCTCGGCGTGCGGCCGATCGCGGGCACCCACACGCTGGGCAGGGAGGTCTTCCTGGTGCCCGTGACCTGGACCGCCCACGGGCCCGTCTTCGCCCCCGAATCGGGAACCGTGCGGCTGTCGGAGCGCCTCCCGTCGATCGCGTCCGGGCAGCTCGACGGCGACACCGCCGCGCCGGCCGGCCGGGCGCGCTTCGACGGCCTGGAGTGGAACAGCCTGCGCGGTCCCGTCGGCGACCTCGTCAGACCCACGGCCGACGGGTCCGGACTCGACATCGACCTCTCCCCCGAGCCTCTCGGCTCCACCGGCGTACCGGCCTTCCTCGGCCGGCGCCAGCAGCACGTCCGCTTCGGCGCGCGGACCCGGATCGGCTTCGCCGCGGCGCGCCCGTCAGAAGAGGCCGGCCTGGCCGTCTTCCAGCACCAGGACCACCACGCCACGCTCGCCCTGACCGTGGACGGCGACGGGAAGGCGCAGGCCGTGCTGACGGTCCGGGAGGCGGGCACGAGCACCCGCCGGGCCTCGGTCCCGGTCTCGACCGGCGAGGTGCTGCTGGCGGTCGACGGAGACGAGGCCGGCTACACCTTCCGCGTCAGGGACGTCACAGCGGCGCAGTGGATCAGCCTGGCCACGATCGAACGCTCCTTCTTCAGCACCGAGCGCGCGGGCGGCTTCGTCGGGGTCTACCTGGGCCTTTACGCCACCGGCAACGGCCACGCGAGCGACGGACGGGCGCGCGTCCACTGGTTCGAATACCAGCCCGACCCCGAAGCGGCCGGCTAGCGGGGCGGCGCCGTGCTGCGCCGGACCACGAGCTCGGGAGCGATCCGCTCGCACGAGGCCGGCTCGCCCTGCATCATGCGCAGCACCTGCTCGATGGACCGCTCGCCGAGAGCGACGAAGTCCTGGCGGACCGTGGTCAGCGAGGGCACCTGGTAGGCCGCTCCCGCGATGTCGTCGAAACCGACGAGCGAGACGTCGCCGGGCACCTTCACGCCGAGCTCGGCGAAGGCCGCCAGCACCCCCATGGCCATCTGGTCGTTGCCGGCGAAGATCGCCGTCGGCGGCTCACCGGTGTGGCGGGTGACGAGGTAGTGGGCCAGCCGGTAGCCGCTGTTGCCGGTGAAGTCGCCCTCGAAATGCTCGCCGCCGGCCTCCGGCGCCTCGTCCAGCGCGGTCCTCCAGCCCTTGACGCGGGCCCGGGCGTCGAAGGTGCGCAGCGCGCCGGTCAGGTGAACGACGTGGCGATGCCCCAGCTCCAGCAGGTGCCGTACGGCCAGCCGCGCGCCCAGCTCCTGATCGAGCTCGACGAAGCCGAGATCCGGGTTGGGCACGTTGCCGGACATGACCACCGTCATCGGCACGCCGGTCACGATGTCGGCCAGGGCGTCCATCACCATGGGCCGGTCGGCGATGACCGCGATGGCCTCGACCGCCTGGTCGGTGAGCCGCTGCAGGGTCTCGGCCAGGTCTCTGGTGGTGCCGCCCTGCCAGCTGGCCAGGTTGACCCAGTAGCCGGCCCGCTGCGCCGCCGTCTGCACGCCACGCAGGATGCGGGGCAGCTCGTACAGCTCGGCCCCGGCGAGCACCACCCCGATCGTCGAGGAACGGCGGCTCTTGAGCGCGCGGGCGACGCTGTTACGGCGGTAGCCGAGCTTCTCGATAGCGGCCTCGACGCGAGCCCGGGTCTCCGGGCGGACGGAGGGGTGGTCGTTGAGGACGCGGGAGACGGTGACGTGCGACACGCCCGCCTCGCGTGCCACATCCACCATGCCTGGTGCCCGATTCATGTCCTTCGCTTCCCGGCCTCCACCGTGCCGGCCCCGTCTGCCCGGTGCCGATTCGATGGTGCCACATCCGCCGGGCGTTCCCGCCCAAAGATCCAACCGACCGTTCTGTCACATCACGAAATTGCCGTTGACGATCGACGGGCGGGGCAGGAAGACGGGCGAGTAGCGTCCCGCCCTCCGGCGACACCGTTGTGTCACGGTTGACAGGTGATGTCGCTCACATCTGGATGCCGCGTTTCCGCCGGTCCGACGGGGAACAGGTCGGGAATGGAGGTGCTGAGCAATCGAGTGCTGCTGCGTCCGAAGGATCTCATGCGGAGCCTCGGCTTCTACCGCGAGACGCTCGGCCTGGCCGTCTATCGCGAGTTCGGCCCCGCCGACCACCCGGGCGTGGTCTTCTTCCTCGGCCAGGGGTTCCTGGAGATCTCCGGGCACTCCGACGACGGGGCCGTCTCGGGGCTGTCGCTGTGGCTGCAGGTACGCGATGTGGCGCAGGAGGAGAAACGGCTCCGGGAGGCGGGGGTCACGGTGGCACGTGAGGCGCGGCTGGAGCCGTGGGGCCTCATCGAGCTGTGGATCGAGGACCCCGACGGGCATCGCATCGTGCTCGTCGAGGTCCCCTCCGATCATCCGCTGCGCCGTGACCCCCGCTGACGGGGGCGCGTGACGGTCAGGCCATCGCCCGCTCGATGGCCTCGATGATCCGCGGCCGCAGCTCGGCGGCGCGGATGATCGCGTCCACCGAGCCGACCTCGACCGCGCGCTGGATGCTGTGCACCCGGTCGAACTCCGCGGCGACCTCGCCGAGCTTCTCCGCCCGGACGGCGGTCTGCACCTCGGCGAGCTGGGCGTTGAGCACCGCCCGCTCGGCGCCGCTGGCCGCCGAGACCCGCCTCTGCAGCTCGGTCACCCGCGGGTCGGTCGCGGTGCGGTTGTTGACCTCGCCGGAGAACACCACGGCGGCTGCCGGGGCGCCGCCGAGCACCGAGGCGAACGAGCCCTCCAGCGCGAGCACGGTCATGTTCGGGTTGAGCGCCTTGGAGAACACCACGAACGCGCCGCCGTGGTAACGGGAGATCACGCAGAACACGATCGGCCCGTCGAAGTTGACGATCGCCCGGCCGATCTCCGCGCCGTACTCCAGCTGGAGCTTGCGCATCGACTCCGGCGAGCCGTCGAACCCGGACAGGTTGGCCAGCACCACCAGCGGCCGGTTGCCGGACGCGGAGTTGATCGCCCGCGCGGTCTTCTTCGACGACCGCGGGAACAGCGTGCCCGCGGTGTAGGTGTCGGGCCCGTCGGTGGGCGGGAAGCCGCGCCGCGGCACCGAGCGCGACTCGATGCCGATCAGGCAGACCGGCCAGCCGCCGATGTGCACGTCCTGCACCGCGGACGTCTCCGCGTCGGCCATGCCCGCCCAGCGCTCCAGCACCGGGTGGTCCTGGTCGGACACGGCGCGCATCACCGTGCGGATGTCGAACGGCTTCTTGCGGTCGGGGTTGTGCTCGGCGGAGAAGATCTGGCCGACGGTGGCGAAGTCGCTGCCGTCGATCGTGTGCGGGAACTCGGAGATGTCGCGGTCGGCCGGGTCGACGGTGCCGGCCCGCCGCGGCGCGGTCTCGCCGGGCACGACGTAGGTGTGGTCGTAGTGCGCCATGAGCACGTCGCGGGCGGCAGGCAGGTTGGGCGCCCAGTACTGGGCCTGGCCGTTCGGCCCCATGACGCGGTCGTAGCCGCCGATGCCGAAGTTGTCCTCGGCCGACACGCCGCCGGAGAAGTCGAGTGACTGCTTGCCGGTGAGCACCATCGCCGAGTCCGGCGTCATCACCAGGATGCCCTTGGTGTGCATGAGCATCGTCGCCTCGGCGTTCCAGTACGGCTGGGCGCCGACGGTGATCCCGGCGACCACGATGTTGATCTCGCCGCCGGCCTGGGTGAACGTGACGATCCGCTTGAGAGCGGCCGCGACCCAGTCCATGTTCTCGGTGCCCGAGGTCATCGAGATCCGCGCGCCCGCCGACAGCGCGTACCACTCCAGCGGGACCCGCATCCGCTCGGCGAGGTCGAGGGCCGCGATCACCCGCGAGCACTCGGGCTCCGACAGGGCGCCCAGCGCCTTCGTCGGGTCGCCGAGCAGGACCACGCGGGTGACGCCTTCGGGGTGCCGCTCCGTCGGCGTGGTGACGACGCCCGCCACGATCGCCGCGGAGTTCTTACCCTTGGGCCGGTCGACCGGCACGAGCGCGCCGTCGGCGTCGAGGTCGTGCTCGACGAAACCGCCCTCGGGCCCGGCGAGCAGGCCGGTCAGCTCGTACGGGTAGACGTTTCCGCGCCGGGCCGCGCGCAGCACCTTCTGGCGGTAGTCGTCCAGCGGCTGGACCGGCTCGGTCGACGGCTTGCCGACGTGCAGGCTCGCGCCGTGGCCCGGGTCGAGGGTGATCCGCACGGCGACCTCGGCCAGCTCGCCGGCGGCGTTGCGCTGGCGGGCCACGAACTGGACCTCCTCCAGCCCCGCGCCGGCCGTGGTCGGCAGGATGCGCTGGACCAGCATGTTGAGCTCGTCGGTGGACAGCTCGGTCGACGGCCAGACGTACATCAGGATCCGGTTGGTGTCGAAGCGCTTGTTCTGGGGGCGCTGCGCCTGGATGTTGCGGATCGCGTCGAGGCCGGCGGTGAGCGCGTCCTCCACCGCGGGCAGCGCGATCAGCCTGCCGTCGGCCTCGCGCAGCGGCGTGAGGTCGCGGACCTGGCCCATCGCGATGAGCCGCTCGTCGGCCGGGTTGCTGCGCGCCACGGCCTTGAACAGGTAGACCTCCTCGTCGGCGGACGGCAGCCGGGTGAGGTCGAACTCGCGCAGCCGCTGCAGCTGCAGGCGCTCGGCGATCTGCGGGTGCAGGCCGCGGATCAGCCGGTCTTCGGCGAAGCCCGCCCCGTCGGGACGGAAGGTGAAGTGGTGATGCATCACGGCGCCGCTGGTGCCGACGACGGTGGCGGTGATCCGGCTGACGCCCGCGGGCTGCGAGTGCTCGGCGAGGAGCCGGCCGATCCGCGCCGCCATCGCGTCGGCGTCCGGCTGGTCCTCCCAGGTGACGTAGAGGTCGGCGACCAGCCCCCCGTCAGCGGGGCCGTCGGTGGCGAACGTGCCGACGGCGCCGACGGCGGCGGGCAGGGCGGCGATGTCGACCGCCGTGGCGACCACGCGGGTCACGCCGTCCGCGCCGGTGCGCTCGGCGGTGACGAACGGGCAGCCCGCCACCTCGCGAGCGGTGACCTCGGACAGCCCCCGGTTGCCGTAGTAGCGGCGGGTCAGCACCTCCAGCAGCGGCGCGTGATCCAGCCCGAGCCGGCCGATCCGCTGGCCGATCAGCCGGACCAGCGGCTCGGAGCTGGCCACCATGGACTGGATCCGCTCGGCGCGGTCCGGCGCGCCGGGGTCGGCGTCCAGGTAGCGCAGGTCGTCACGTACCGCGGCGTAGACCTTGGCGCGGTTGCGGCGCAGCAGCGGCTGGGCGAACCAGCGGAACACCACGCCGCGGGCCAGGTCGGACACCGTGGGGAAGCGCACCTGCGTGGCCTCGATCAGGTGCTCCAGGGCGAGCCCGGCGCGCTCGCTGAGCGACTCGAACGGCGACGCGCCGGCCAGCCACTCGCGCAGCAGCTCCGACACGATCGCGACGCCGGTGCTCATCTGCTGCTGGGCCAGGAAGATCCGGAAGACCGCGGCCTCCAGCTCCGGCGTGCGGTCGAGGTCGTGGACGCCGTAGTGGGCGAGGACCCTCGTGAGCTTGGCCTGGAAGCTCTGGGTGACGCCGGCGCGCTCGACGTCGAGGCTCTGCAGGTAGCTGTGGAAGAACTCGCGCGGGCTGTGCACGGGGTTGCCCGGCTCGACGTCGAGCGCGCCGCCCGGCTTGTTGCGGCTCAGCTCGGCCAGGTCGGCGAACACGGTGAGCAGGTCGAGCTCGCCTTCGATCGGCTGCCGGCCCAGCTCGGCGCGCGCATCCAGGTAAGCCGTCAGCACCCGCTTGCGGTCGTACGGGTCGCCGTCGAAGCCGAGCAGCAGGCCGCGCAGATCCTGCAGGCCGCGCTCGACCCGGTCGGCCGCGGACACGTCAGACGGCACGGCGGGCAGGTCGATCTCGGCGGCGCCCGCGGCCTCCTCTTCGGGACCTTCGTCGGCGAGGGGCTCCAGGCGCATCAGCGGCGCGCCGGTCTCGACCTGGCTGCCCACCGACACCGGGCACTCACGGACGCGGGCGCGGAACGGCGCGCGCAGCACCGTCTCCATCTTCATGCTCTCCAGCACCAGGATCGGCGCGCCCGGCTCGACCTCGTCGCCGACCGACAGCGGCGTCGCGACCACCAGCGCGGGCGCGGGAGAGCGGACGACGCCGCCCTCGTCGCGGCTGATCCGGTGAGTCACGCCGTCGACCTCGACCAGGTGGATCGGCCCGTGCGTGGCCGACACCACCCGGAACCGGCGGCCGTTGACCACGATCTGGCCGCTGTGCTCGTCGAACCGCTCCACCTCGACGTCCGCAGGATGCACGTCGCCCCCACCGGAGATCCCGACGCGGAAGCGCCGGTGCCCGACCCGGGCCACGCTCACGCGGTAGCCGACGCCACGGAGCTTGAGGTCCAGCGGGCGGCCCGAGTCGTGCTGCACCTGCGGGCGGCCGCCGTGCGCGGTGGACAGCAGCCGACGGCGGCCGACCTCCTCCTCGTCCTGGTAGGCCTCGATCGCGGCGGCGGCCAGGGCGATCGCGGAGTGCCGGTGGCTGACCAGGCGGCCCTTGGCGCGCACGCGGTCGATCCAGCCGGTGTCGGCGCTCGCGTCGATCACCTCGGGCTGGTCGAGCAGGTCGAGCACGAAGCTCTTGTTGGTGGCGCCGCCCTCGATGATCACCGTGGTGTCGGCCATCGCGCGGCGCAGCCGGCCCAGCGCCTGCTCGCGGTCGCGGCCGTAGGCGATGATCTTCGCGATCATCGAGTCGAAGTCGGCGGGGATGGTGTCGCCCTCGCTGACGCCGGTGTCGACGCGGATGCCGGGCCCGGTGGGCAGCACCAGGCGCGCGATGCGGCCCGGGGCGGGCGCGAAGTCGCGGTCGGGGTCCTCGGCGTTGAGCCGGGCCTCGACGGCGTGGCCGGCCTCGCCCGGCTGGGGGCCTTCGAGCTTCCCGCCGCCGGCCACGTGCAGCTGCAGCCGGACCAGGTCGGTGCCGGTGGTGATCTCGGTGATCGGGTGCTCGACCTGCAGCCGGGTGTTGACCTCGAGGAAGGCGAACAGCTTCTCGCCGGGGTGGTAGAGGAACTCGACGGTGCAGGCGCCGCAGTAGCCGACCGCCACGGCGAGCCGCTCGGCCGACGCCTTCAGCTCGGCCGTCTGCTCGATCCCCAGCACGGGAGAGGCGGACTCCTCGATGATCTTCTGGTTGCGCCGCTGCACCGAGCAGTCCCGCACGCCCAGCGCCCACGCGGTGCCCTGCCCGTCGGCGATGACCTGGACCTCGACGTGGCGGGCGCCGGTGACCAGGCGCTCCAGGAAGACCACGCCGGAGCCGAACGCGCGCAGCGCCTCCTGGCTGGTGCGCTCGTAGGCGTCGGCCAGGTCCTCCTTCGAGGCGACCATGCGGATGCCGCGCCCGCCGCCGCCCGCGGTCGCCTTGAGCATCAGCGGGTAGCCGATCTCGTCGCCGGCGCGCAGCGCGTCCTCCAGGGTGGCGACCTCGCCGCGGCTCCACGGCGCGACGGGGACGCCCACCTCCTCGGCGATGAGCTTGGCGCCGATCTTGTCGCCGAGCTTGCGCATCGCCTCCGCGCTCGGCCCGACGAAGGTCACGCCGATCTTCTCGCACAGCTCGGCGAACGCCGGGTCCTCGGCGACGAACCCCCAGCCGACCCACGCGGCGTCGGCCCCGCTCTCCACCAGCGCCCGCTCCAGGACGGCGTGGTCGAGGTAAGGGCGGGCGGAGGCGGGGCCCAGCGGGTAGGCGAGGTCCGCTTCGCGGACGAAGGTCGCGTGGCGGTCGGCGTCGGTGTAGAGGGCCACCGTCTCGATCCGCGCCCCGGTCTCGGCGCAGAGATCCCGGACGGCGTGGATGAGCCGCATCGCTGCCTCTCCACGGTTGACGATGGCGACACGACTGAACACCGGCTGAGCCTCCCCTTACTCACGCACAAAGGCGACGCCCGGGTCCCGGAGCGCCGCCTGCACCTTTCTACACCCTGCTCGATCGCCGCCCGCTACACCAATGGCCCGCATCGCTCATGGCGAAGCTGCTGGGTTGTGGAAACCCCACAAAAGGGGCCCCGCGCCCTCCCGCCCCGCCGCCGGCCGCCGGCGTGCCGGCCACGGCGCTTCGGCAAGGGCCTCACAAGCTTTTGGGACCGGGCTGGGACACGCCTCGCCGAATCGATGTTGATTTCGTCGGGGCAATTATCGGGGCGGCCGCCACAGAAGCGCCATAATGCCACCATAAAGCCGTTGTAAAAACCTCCGCCCATTTCTCCGGCAAGCCATTTTTCGGGCATCTGACCTGGCAGGACGACGCGCCTAAATTACGGCGAAACGGCCTTGCGGCGAGCGCCCAAACGCCGCTTCCGGGCCGGGAAGATGCAGCTCCGTATGCGATTTGAGCACCGTGCAGAACATCTGTCCAGACCCTTGCCGGGTGCTTGGCGATCACTTACTGTCCAGGTGATCAAATCACTCATTAAGGAGACCTGGTTGCGCCGATTAACGTCCACGGTCGCCGTCGCGGCCGCGCCGCTCCCCCTGTTGCCCCTGCCGCAAGCCGCCGCCGGAGATGACGTGACATGAAGAAGTGGGTCATATCCGGCGTCATCATGGCCTTGGCGGCCACGGCGGTCGCGAGCGTACCGGCTCATGCCGCGCCCGTGGACGAGCAGGCCACGGCGGCGGCACCGCCGTCGATGGAGCCGGAGTTACGCGCGCGGGCCGCCGCCGCCGGCAAGATCAGAGTGAACGTCGTCACCAAGACCCGGGCCGATCTGCCCGACGCGGCGAGCGCCGGTCAGGTGCTGCAGACGTTGACCCGGTTCCCCATGGTGACCTTACGTGTCGACGCGGCGGCGCTGGACCGGCTGGCCACCCGGCCGGGCGTCGTGAGCGTGTCGGAGGACCGGCCGGTACCGCCGGTCCTGGCCGAGAGCGTCCCGTTGATCGGCGGCGATCGCACCCGGGCCGCGGGCCTGACCGGCGAGGGCAGCGCGGTGGCCGTCCTCGACACCGGCGTCGCGACCGGCCACCCCTTCCTGGGTGGACGGGTGCTCGACGAGGCCTGCTTCTCCCCCATCGACGCCGACTACGGCTCCACCAGCCTGTGCCCCGACGGAACCGCTCAGCAGGAGGGGCCCGGGGCGGCCGACTCCGAACAGGGGCCGTGCGCGGATCCCGCCCTCGACTGTGATCACGGCACGCACGTGGCCGGCATCGCCATCGGCGACGGCAAGGGCGTGACCGGAGCACCACCGGCCGGTGTCGCACCCGGAGCCGACCTGGTCGCCATTCAGGTGTTCAGCAAGTTCACGTCGGAGGACTTCTGCGGCGCGGGCGCCGCGCCGTGCGTGCTGAGCTTCACCAGCGCCCAGATGGCGGGCCTGGAGAAGGTCCTGGAGCTGAAGGAGGCCGGTACGCCGCTGGTGGCCGCCAACCTGAGCCTGGGCAGCGGCCGCTACACCGCCACCTGTGACACCGACCCGCGCAAGCCCGCCATCGACAGCCTCCTGGCGGCCGGGGTGGCGACGGTGGTGGCGGCCGGGAACGACGGGTACGGCGACGCGGTGAGCGCGCCGGCCTGCGTGCCCTCGGCCATCACGGTGGGCAGCACCACCGACGACGACACCGTGTCCACCTTCAGCAACCGCGGCCCCCTCCTGGACCTCTTCGCCCCCGGAACCTCGATCATCTCCTCGGTGCCCGGTGACAAGTGGGCGCCGCTGAGCGGCACCTCGATGGCCGCTCCGCACGTGACCGGCGCGCTGGCCGTGCTTCGCCAGGCCTTCCCCCAGGCGAGCATCGCGGAGCTGGGATCGGCCATGAAGACCACGGGCAAGCCCATCACCTACACCGGCGCCACCACTCCGCGGCTCCGGCTGGACAGCGCCGCCCTCCCCCAGAACCCGACCCCCACCCCCACGCCCACCCCCACCCCGGATGATCCGAAGGGCGTCTGGCCGCCGTACTTCGTCAACCTGGACGACCACGCCATTCCCGATCGGGGCAGCGTGAACTCTCCGATCGACGTGAGCGGCATCCTCGACAAGGGGCCGGTCCAGCTGCACGTCTGGGTCTCCGTCCAGCACCCCTGGGTGGGCGATCTGAAGCTCGAACTGGTCAGCCCGGACGGGAAGGTGTTCCCGCTGCGGGAGCCGTCCCCGGACGGCAGCGATTCCATCGACGAGACGTACGACGTGGACACCAGCTCCGTGACCACGCCGAACGGCACCTGGAAGCTCCGTGCCACGGACGCCTACGCACCCGACGCCGGCTTCATCGACGGCTGGTCGATGGACTTCCCCTTCTTCGAGAACTGGGACGACCACAACATCCCGGACAAAGGCGTCGTCACCTCGCCCATCACGGTGACGGGCTGGCTCCCGGGCAACGCGCCCACGAAGGCGACGGTCTACGCGGAGATCCACCACACCTGGGTGGGCGATCTGAAGATCGACCTGATCAGCCCGAACGGCAAGGTGTACAAACTCCGCATACAAAACCCCCAAGACAACGGCGACGTCATCTGGGAGACCTATCCGGTGGACGGAAGCGCCTCACCGGCGAACGGGACGTGGACGTTACGCGTCGAGGACGTCACCGCAGGTGACACGGGTTACCTGGACGGCTGGTGGATCAAGTTCTGAGCCGCTGACCCACCTGGCCTGCCTGTGACGCCCGAGCGCGAAGCCCGGCGCTCACAGGCAGGCATTTGTCGGTGGCCTGCCCTACTGTCGCCGCCATGACCAACGCCTGGGACACCGTCCGCGCGGCCATCGACGCCGAGGACGCCTCCGCCGTCGCGGCCCTGATGATCGGCTACAGCGACGCGCAACGCCGCGAGGTGGCGCGCGAGTTACCCGGATACCTGCCGATCGCCCGGCAGGCCGGGACCCGCCGCGACTACGAGCGCATGCGGCGGCACCAAGCCCGGTGGCGCGAGTTCGAGCTCCTGGCGGCGGAGGCGGGCCGGTACGTGCTCGATCTGCCGGGGGCCACCGCGCTGCTGAGCCAGGCCCCGGTGGTGGAAGACCGCTGGATGGAGCCGATGCGCGTGGCGGGAGCCGGAGCCATCGCGGGCGCCGCGGCCGTCGCGACCTGGCTCACCAAGCGCGATCTCGAGCCCACCTCGACGCCGGGCGAGGCCGGCGACATCCCGGCCATCCTCGAGGTCGTCGCTGCCAGGCCCGTCGCCTGGCAGCAAGATCTCGCCGTGCGGCTGGCGCTGCGGCTGCGCGGCACCCGTCCCGAGGCCGGCGATCGGCGGGTGCGGCTGGCGCTGGAGCTGCTGCGCGCCAGCGGCGCCGAGCCGCCCCAGCACGACCCGCTCACTCTCGCGTGGGTGATCGCCACCCCTCCCGGCGACCTGGCCGGCGATCCTCTGCTGGACGTCATGCTGCCGCGGCTGTTCGAGGCCGAGGGAACGGGCAGGCCGCTGGACAACGACCAGGACCTGCCCGCGGCGCTCGTCGAGCTGGCCGCCGAGGGCCGGATCCGGCGCGCGACCCTGCTCGACGGCTGCCGCACCCGGTTCCTGCGCGGTGGCCAGGCCGCCGGCCTGCGCTTCTTCGTACGCCTGCACGATCTGCTCGACCCGGCCCCGGAGGAGGTCGCGCCGCACGCCGGCGACTATGCGGCGTTGCTCTCCCACGGCCCGGCCAACCTCGCCGACCTGGCGCTGCGGCAGTTGCGCCGCCTGAAGGTCGCTCCGCCGGCGGAGGCCGTCGAGGGCCTGCTCTACCGCCGCGAGGGCAGGCTCGTGCGTGCGGGTCTGAGCCTGCTCGACCGGGTGCTCAAGGCAGCCGATGGCGATCTCGACGCCTACGCGCCCGCGCTGGCCGCCGCGCTGCTCTGCGAGTCGGCCGAGGCACGGGAGCGGGCGATCAAGCTGGCGGTCAAGCACGCCCCGCGCTTCGGCCCGCTCGGGGCCGAGACGATGAGGGAGACCGTGGCGCTGCTGCCTCCGGGCCACGGCACCGAGCTGGCCCGGGCGTTCGGCGCCGAGGCGCCGCCCGAGCCGGAGCCGGTCCGCTTCGTCCCCGTGCCGCTGCCCGCCGCGCCAGAGCCCGGGCCGATGCCGTCGATCAGCACGGCCAGGGCGCTGGCCCGCCTCAAGCTCGCCGAGTTCGAGTGGTCGCAGTCCGAGCTGTGGCTGGACGGCTTCGTCCGGATGGTGGCCGACGGCGACCGGGACGAGCTGGTCGCCGAGCTGGCTCCGCTCGCCGCCCGCTGCGACGACCGGGCCTACCGGTGGTTCCCCTGGTGGGAGACCGCCCAATGGGCCTGTGCCATGGCCAGGGAGCTGGCCGAGCCGGGGTCGGAGCACAAGGTCATGCCGGACGGCGAGGCCAATCCGCCGCGGCGCGTCCCGGAGATGACGCACGATGCCGCGTGGAAGATCGTCCCTCTGGCGCGTTTCGCCGAGGTCTACCAGGCGCAGCTGGACGGCCGGTTGCCGCCGTACCTGCTGGCCACGCCGACCCGCGACAACGGCCTGCTGGACGCGCAGGCGCTGGTCGAGCGGCTGGAGGGCTACGAACGCGACGGCGTGACCGCGTTGCCGCTGGACCTGCGGCAGGCGCTGCTGCGGCTGTCCAGGACCGTCACCCCGGAGGTGGCCGCCCGGGCGGCGCGCCTGACCGGGGAGGCGGGGCGCACGGTGTGCCGGTGGCTCACCGACCGGCCCGCCGATCCGGAGGTGGTGCTGCGCTGGGAGACCGGTGATCGCGACGGCGTCGTCACCTCCGAGTTCGTGAGCGGGCCCGAATACGCCGAGGTGCTCGGCGATTTCCTGGTGCCGCGGATGCGCGAGGAGATCTGCAGGCTCATGCTGCCCGTGTTCGCCGGGCATCGGGAGCTGGTGGCCGCACGATCGATCTACATGGTGATGTCGTACGGGGCACACAGCAGGCCCTCGTCGCGCGACCTGGAGCTCCTCACGCTCGCCGACGGTCCCGGCGGGCCGGGGCTGGCGCTGCTGCTGGCCTACTACCTGCTCGACGAGCCCGACGGCGGCCTGCAGCCGCTGCTGCACCTGGCCGCCGCCGGCGACCTGCCGGGCGCGGAGCTCGGCAGGCAGCTGGCGGAGCTGCTCAGACGCGGGCACGAGGCCCCGTCCGTCGCCGTCGCCGCGCTCAGGGAGGCGGCCGAGCGCGGCGCCCATCGGGAGGTCTGGCAGGTGATGACCGGCCTGCTGCCCGCCTACCTGCCGGGGCCCGGGGAGCGGGCGACGAGCGCGCACACGCGGGTGATCGGCTTCGCGGCGGAGGTGGCCGAGTGGGTGGGCGCGCGGGGCGAGCTGGCGGCGGTGGCCGAGCTGGCGGGCCGGACCCCCGACTCCGAGCTGGTACGCCAGGCCCGCCGCCTGCACGCGCGGCTCACCGCCTGTTCACCGTGACGCCGGTTTCGAGGTCATGGGCGCCGCTCTGAGGCGGCCGGCCGGGACTGGACCGCGCGGACGCGCTCGACGTCGAGTTTGGCCGTCCGGTCGAAGCGGTAGATGCCGTTCTCCTCCTGGAACACGTCGGTCAGCTGCGTGTAGCAGTAGCCGAACATGTCCGGGTCTTCCAGCAGCGTCCCGGTCAGGCCGGCGAAGCGGGTGTGGAACTCCTCCTCGTCCCTCACCCGCCGGCCGTAGCCCCATGAGCTCTCGCGGTCCGCGTCCTGCTCGGTCCCGGCGAGCTCGGGGTTCCACCAGATGCCGCCGTACTCGCTGACGAAGTAGGGCTGCCCGCGGTAGGGGACGGAGATCGGCCGATCGGGCGCGCCGTTGACGAACGGCTCGTCCTTGCCCAGCCCGCTCAGCCGGTCGGCGAACACGCCGGGCTCCTGCTCGTAGTTGTGCGAGTCGTAGATGTCCGTCTCCCGTACGCGGTGGCTGTAGCCCGAGGCGTCGATGACCGGGCGGGTGGGGTCGGCGAGCTTCGTGGCCAGGAACATGCCGCGCGTGACGTCGTCGAGCTGGGTGACGTGGTCGTGGATCTCCTGGGTGGTCTCGTTGAGCGGGCACCAGCCGATGATCGACGGGTGCGAGACGTCCCGTTCCAGGACCTCCAGCCACTGCGTGACGAAGGAGGCGGTCGGCTGCTGCTCGTGGCCGGCGGAGGCGCCCCAGTCGCCGAACTCGCCCCACACCAGGTAGCCCAGCCGGTCGGCGTGGTAGAGGAAGCGCTCCTCGAACACCTTCTGGTGCAGGCGCGCGCCGTTGAAGCCCGCGGCCAGCGACAGCTCGATGTCCCGCAGGAGCGCGGCATCGGTGGGTGCGGTCATGAGGCCGTCGGGGTAGTAGCCCTGGTCGAGCACGAGCCGCTGGAAGACGGGGCGGCCGTTGATGAGCACGCGCTTGCCGTCGATCGCGATCGAGCGTAACCCGGCGTAGCTGTCGGCGGCGTCCGTGACGGCGCCCGCGGCGTCGAGCAGCTCGATCCTGACGCCGTAGAGGAAGCCGTCGCCCGGCTCCCACAGGCGTGCCCGGTCCAGCGGCAGGCGTACGGAGGGGGCGAGGTCCACGTCCGCGCGGGCGGTCGCGGTGGCGACGACGCCGTCCCCGTCGGTCACGGTCACGCGGACCGCGCTGCCCGGGCGGTTGCCCGACAGGGGGACGACGACGTTGAAGGAGGAGGTCGCGACGTCGGGCGTGATGCGTGGGCGGCGCAGGTGAACGTCGGGGACGGGCTCCAGCCACACCGTCTGCCAGATCCCCGTGGTGCGGGTGTAGAGGCACTCGAAGTTCTGGTACCTGGTGGACTGCTTGCCGCGCGCCTGGGGCCCGTGCCGGGGGTCGCGTGCGCGTACCACGATCGTGGCCTCCTCGCCGGGGCGCGCCACCGCCGACAGGTCGGCCGTGAACGGGGAGAAGCCGCCGCGGTGGCGGGCCACCTCGACGCCGTTCACCCACACCGTGGCGTCGTGGTCGACGGCGCCGAAGTGCAGCAGCGGGCGGCGGCCCGCCCAGGAGGCCGGGATCGTCACGGTGCGGCGGTACCACACCGCCTCCATGAAGTCGGTGTGCCCGATGCCGGACAGCTCCGACTCCGGCGCGAAGGGCACGGTGATCGTCCCGGAGAGCTCGCGCTCACGCAGGCCGCGCTCCAGGCCGGAGTCTGCGGCGTCGATCTCGAACTGCCACGGGCCGTTGAGGTTGAGCCAGTCCTCGCGAACCAGCTGCGGGCGCGGGTATTCAGGGCGGGGGACGTCATGGGGAGCGGAACTCGGCATCTGGCACCCTTCGAGAATGTGACCTGAATCACACAGCCTATCGATTCCCAATCATGAAACCGATTACATACCCTCATGTAACCGATTACATGGAGGTCAGGTGGCTCGAATCAAAGATGTCGCCGCGCAGGCGGGCGTCTCCGTCGCGACGGTCTCCCGGGTGCTCAACGACAATCCCTCCGTCACCGAGGAGACGCGCAGCCGGGTCCACGACGCGATGGCCGCGTTGAACTACCGGCCCAACGCCGTCGCCCGGTCCCTGCGTACCGAGGCCACCAGGACGCTCGGCCTGATCATCGGCGACATCCTCAACCCGTTCTTCGCCGAGCTGGCGCGGGCCGTGGAGGACGAGGCCCGCGAGGCCGGCTACACGGTGATCATCGGCAACGCCGACGAGCGCGCCGACCAGCAGGACCACTACGTGCGCACCCTGCTGGAACGGCGGGTCGACGGGCTGCTGATCTGCCCCACGGCCGAGGTGACGCCCCTGGTGGAGGAGGTCAGCCAGGGCGAGCGGCCGCTGGTCTTCCTCGACCGGACGCTCATCGGCGTGGAGGTGCCGTCGGTGCGGGCCGACGGCAGCACCGCCATCGCCGAGCTGGTCGCCCACCTGCGCGCCCTCGGGCACCGGCGGATCGCGTTCGTGTCCGGGCCGAGCACCCTGTCCACCGGGCGCGAGCGAGCCGAGGCCTTCCTGCGGGCGGCGGCCGAGCACGGCCTGGAGGTCCCCCCTGAGTACGTGCGCTTCGGCGACTTCCGCGCCGGCAGCGGCCGGCGGATCACCTCCGAACTGCTCGACCTGCCCGAGCCACCGCAGGCGATCTTCCTGGGCGACAACCTCATGGCACTCGGCGCGCTCGACGAGGTCAGCGAGCGCGGCCTGGAGATCCCACGCGACGTCGCGCTGGCCTCGTTCGACGACGTGCCGTGGTTCAACCACGTCCATCCACGCATCACCGCGATCAGCCAGCCCACCGCGGAGCTGGGCCGGCGCGCGGTGCGGGTGATCCTCGACGCGCTGAGCGGCCGGGCCGCCGAGTCGGTGGTGCTGCCCGCCAAGCTCGTGGCGCGCGAGTCCTGCGGAGAGACAGGCACTAGGAAGGAGGGCCGTTCGTGAGCCAGGCACGGGAGATCCTGCGCGTCGAGGGGCTCGGCAAGAGGTTCCCCGGCGTGGTGGCGCTCGACGGCGTCGACTTCGACCTGCGTGCGGGCGAGGTGCATGTCCTGCTCGGCGAGAACGGCGCCGGCAAGAGCACGCTCATCAAGATGCTGTCCGGCGCCTACCAGCCCGACAGCGGCCGCATCCTCGTCGACGGCGAAGCGGTCGACATCCGCAACGCCTCCGACGCCCAGCGGCTCGGCATCGCCACGATCTACCAGGAGTTCAACCTGGTCCCGCAGCTCACCGTGGGCGAGAACCTCGCCCTGGGCCGGCCGCCCCGCCGCTTCGGGTTCGTCGACACGCGGCGCATGCACGAGCAGGCCCGCGGCATGCTCGACCGGGTGGGCGTCGGCGTCGACCCGCGCACCCGCGTCGCCGACCTGGGCATCGCGCAGATGCAGATGGTCGAGATCGCCAAGGCGCTCGCGCTGAACGCCCGCGTCCTCATCATGGACGAGCCCACCGCCGTGCTCACCACCAGCGAGGTGCGGCGCCTGTTCGAGCTGGTCGGGCAGCTGCGCGAGCGGGGCGTCGCGGTCGTGTTCATCACCCACCACCTGGAGGAGATCGCCCAGATCGGTGACCGGGTGACCGTGCTGCGCGACGGCCGCTCTGTGGCGCAGGTGCCGGCCGGCACGCCCGAGGAGGAGCTGATCCGGCTCATGGTGGGCCGGCCCATCGACCAGCAGTATCCACGCCAGGCGGGCGCGGCCGGCGAGCCGCTGCTGCAGGTGCGCGATCTGAGCCGGGCCGGCGCGTTCTCCGGCGTGTCCTTCGAGGTGCGGGCCGGCGAGGTCGTCGGCCTGGCCGGGCTGGTCGGCGCGGGCCGCACCGAGGTGGCCCGGGCGGTGTTCGGCGCCGACGCCCCCGACTCGGGCGAGGTGCTGGTACGCGGCCGGCGGCTGCCCGCCGGTGACGTGCGCGCCGCCATGGAGGCCGGGCTCGGCCTGGTCCCCGAGGACCGCAAGGGCCAGGGGCTCGTCCTGGGCGCCGACATCGCCGAGAACCTGGGCCTGGTCACGTTGCGCGGCGCCAGCCACGGCGGGTTCGTCGACCGGGCCGGGCAGCGCCAGGCCGCCGCGCGGGTGGCCGCCCAGCTCGGCGTGCGGATGAGCCACCTCGGCCAGGAGGTGCGCACCCTGTCGGGCGGGAACCAGCAGAAGATCGTGATCGGCAAGTGGCTGCTCGCCGATGCCAACGTGCTCATTCTCGACGAGCCGACGCGCGGCATCGACGTCGGCGCCAAGGTCGAGATCTACCAGTTGATCAATTCACTCACCGCCTCCGGCCACGCGGTCCTCATGATCTCCAGCGATCTGCCCGAGATCCTCGGGATGAGCGACCGCATCCTCGTCATGGCCAGAGGCAGGCTCGTCGGCGAGCTGGAGGCCGCCGATGCGAACCAGGACTCCGTGATGGCGCTGGCCGTCACCGAGGTGGAGGATGCTCGTGTCCACTAACGTGCTGGCCGTACGGCCGACGGCCAGGACCCTGCTGGCCGAGAACGGCTCGGTCGCGGCGCTCGTCGTGCTCGTCGTGGCCCTGTCGTTGCTGTCCGGCGACTTTCTGACCGTGACGAACCTGCTGAACGTGGGCGTCCAGGCGGCGGTCACCGCGATCCTCGCGTTCGGCTCGACGTTCGTCATCATCACCAGCGGGATCGACCTGTCCGTCGGCGCCGTGGCCGCCCTGTCGGCGATCGTGCTCGCCTGGACGGCCGCGGACAGCGGGCTGCCCTGGCCGCTGGCCACGCTCGTCGCGCTCGCCGTCGGCGTCGCGTGCGGGCTGGTCAACGCCGCGCTGATCGCGTACGGCAAGCTGCCGCCGTTCATCGCCACGCTCGCCATGCTGGGCGTGGCGCGCGGGCTGGCCCTGGTGGTCTCGCAGGGCAGCCCCATCGAGATGCCGGAGGCGGTCTCCCACCTCGGTGACACCGTCGGCGGCTACCTGCCGGTGCCCGTGCTGGTGATGGCGATCATGGGCGTGATCGCCGCCGTCGTGCTCAACCGCACCTACGCCGGCCGGGCGATGTACGCCATCGGCGGCAACGAGGAGGCCGCCCGGCTGTCCGGCATCGCCGTCAGCAGGCAGAAGCTCGTCACCTACGCCCTGTCCGGCGCGTTCGCCGCGGTGGCCGGCATCGTCCTGGCCAGCCGGCTCGCCTCGGCCCAGCCGCAGGCAGCCTCCGGCTACGAGCTGGACGCGATCGCCGCCGTGGTCATCGGCGGGGCGAGCCTGTCGGGCGGCAAGGGCAGGGCGCTCGGCACGCTGGTCGGCGCGCTCATCCTGGCCGTCCTGCGCAACGGGCTGAACCTGCTGTCCGTTTCGGCCTTCTGGCAGCAGGTGGTCATCGGCGTGGTGATCGCCCTGGCCGTCCTGCTCGACACCCTGCGCCGCCGAAGCGGCCGCTGACATCTCCGCAAACCCAGTAAGAAAAGAGTGAGGTACCACCCATGCGCATCCACGCCCTCGTAGCGGCGGGCGCCGCACTGGCCCTCGGCCTGACCGCCTGCGGCTCGGCCGGCACGTCCTCCGCCGGCACGTCCTCCGCCAGCTCGGCGGGAGCCGCCTCCGGCGGCGACGTCAAGATCGGCATGTCGATCTCCACCCTGAACAACCCGTACTTCGTGCAGCTGCGCGCCGGCGCCGAGGCCGAGGCCAAGAAGCTGGGCGTCACGCTGACCGTCACCGACGCGCAGAACGACGCCTCCCAGCAGGTGAACCAGGTGCAGAACTTCACCAGCCAGAGCATGAAGGCGATCATCATCAACCCGGTCGACTCCGACGCCGCCGCGCCGGCGGTCAAGATAGCGGAACGTTCCAGCATCCCCGTGATCGCCGTGGACCGCGGCGTCAACGGGGGCAAGGTCGCCCAGACCGTCGCCTCCGACAACGTGGCCGGCGGCAAGCTGGCCGCGGAGCAGCTCGCCAAGGAGATCGGCGAGAAGGGTGAGGTCGTCGTCCTCCAGGGCGTGCCCGGCACCTCCGCCTCGCGCGACCGCGGCCAGGGCTTCACCGAGGGCATCAAGGCGTTCCCCGGCATCAAGGTCGTCGCCCAGCAGCCGGCCGACTTCGACCGCGCCAAGGGCCTGGACGTCATGACGAACCTGCTGCAGTCGCACCCCGGCGTCACCGGCGTGTTCGCCGAGAACGACGAGATGGCGCTCGGCGCGCTCAAGGCGCTCGGTGCCAAGGCCGGCAAGGACGTCAAGGTGGTCGGCTTCGACGGCACCCCCGACGGGCTGAAGGCGATCGAGGCCGGCACGCTGGCGGCCAGCATCGCCCAGCAGCCGGCCCTGCTCGGCCAGCAGTCCGTCCAGAACGCGGTCAAGGCCGTCAAGAGCGAGCAGCTGCAGGCCACCGCCAACGTGCCGGTGAAGGTCGCCACCAAGGACAACCTGTCCGAGTTCACCGGGGCATGAGCTCCGTGGTCGAACAAAACGGCCCGCCCCGCCACCCGCTCGACGTCGTGGTGGTGGGGTCGGCCAACGCCGACCTGGTCGTCCAGGTCGAACGGCATCCCGCCCCGGGCGAGACCGTGCTCGGCTCGGAGCTGGCCGTCCATCCCGGCGGCAAGGGCGCGAACCAGGCCGTGGCCGCCGCCCGGCTCGGCGCGCGGGTGGCGCTGCTCGGCCGGGTCGGCGCCGACGGGCACGGGCGGCTGCTGCGCGAGTCGCTGGAACGTGACGCCGTGGACCTCGGTCACCTGCACGACACGGCGGCCCCCAGCGGCATCGCCATGATCGCCGTCGGGCCGCAGGGCGACAACAGCATCATCGTCGCCCCCGGCGCCAACGCCCGGCTCACCGAGGGCGACGTGCTGGACGCGGCGCCGCTGCTGCGGTCGGCTCCGGTCGTCTCGCTGCAGCTGGAGATCCCGCTGCCGGCGGTGCTCGCCGCGGCCCGGCTGGCCCGCCGCGCGGTGCTCAACCTGTCGCCGGCCGTGCCGGTGCCGGACGAGCTGCTGGCGCTGTGCGATCCGCTGGTCGTCAACGAGCACGAGGCGGCCCTGCTGCTCGGCGCGCCCGGCAAGCCGGACCGGCAGGCCAAGGAGCTGCTGGCGCTCGGCCCCCGCTCGGTCGTCATCACGCTGGGCGCCGACGGGGCCGTGGTGGCCGAGGACGGCGCCGTCCACGCGGTGCCCAGTCCCCGCGTGGCGGCCGTGGACACCACCGGGGCCGGCGACGCGTTCACCGGGGCGCTGGCCTGGCGGCTGGCCGCGGGCGAGCCCCTGGCGGAGGCGGCGGCGTTCGCCGCGCGAGTGGGCGCCGCGGCCGTGCGCAGGGCGGGGGCGCAGGATTCGTACCCGACGATGGCGGAGGTGGAGGACCTGTGAAGCGCGGCGGCGTCATCAACGCGGCCCTGGCGGGTGCCCTGGCGCGGCTCGGGCACACCGACGAGCTGCTCATCTGCGACAGCGGCATGCCGCTGCCGGCGGGGGCGGAGGTGGTGGACCTGGCGTTCGTGCCGGGCATCCCGTCGTTCGCCGACGTGCTCGACGGCATCCTCGCCGAGATCGTCGTCGAGGGCGCCACGGCGGCCGAGGAGGTCCGGGCGGCCAACCCCGCATGCGACGCGCTGCTCGGGGAGCGGCTGCCGGGGCTGGCGTACGTGCCGCACGAACGGCTCAAGCAGCTCTCCGCTGCCGGCAAGCTGGTGATACGCACCGGCGAGGCGCACCCGTACGCCAACGTCATCCTGCGCTGCGGCGTGGCCTTCTGACCGGACCGGCCTGACACCGTCCTGAGCGACGGGCCGCTTCCAGCCGTCGGTTCATCCCAAGCCGGGACGTGGCGCGGCGGCCACGATCGTCGCCGCGAGCGCCGTTCGATGGTCCTTCGTCCAGGGCGGCCCGAGCACCGCCCGCGGACCGTACAGGACCTCGCCGGCCCGCTCGGCCAGGATCCCGGCCGCCTGGTCCTCGACGTCCCTGGCGTCGTAGAAGTGGACGGCCCAGCCGCGTGCGTGGGCGAGCTCGGCCAGGATCTGGCGGTACATGACGGAGTCCGCCCGGGACTCGTACGGCACGCGCCGCTGGACGGCGATTTCCGAGGCCGCGGCGTCGTCGAGACGTCTGCCTTCGTGGTGGATGGGCGCCGCCGGCACGCCAGGTTCGATCAGCTCGATCCGCCGGCGGTCCACAACCTGGTGGTCCGCCGATGCCGTGACCGTCACGGCCCACCCGAAATGATGGGCTATCCCCACGCGCATGGCTCCGATTATGCCCCCGCCCGGGCCTTGGGCGACGGCACGGTATACAGAATGGACCAAGGCGTGCTGGGGCCATGTTTCCGTCGGTGATTTCCGGCGACACCGCAGCGGCGTTCCGTCCTCGCCCCGGCCCGCGCCGGAGGCGGCCGCGGGTCGGCGGGGAGGACGGGACGCGGCGGCGGATCAGGCCGGGGGCGGTTCGTGCCCGTGAGCGTCGGGACGCTGACCAGCGGCACGCCGGTCAAGCCGGGAAGGCGCCCGGCCGCATGAGATATCGCCGGCGAAGGATTTTTTTAGCGCGGACGGCGGGCCGAAAATTTAATGGCACATTTACCCGCAGTTGGAATTCAGCGTCTAGGCAGTTCGACGGAGTCGTGGGAATTGTTGGTGTCGTCGTGTACACCGAGCGCGGTAATCGCTGCTTTCCTCATATTTCCAAGGTAAATGCAAACGCCCCGTCAGGCAATGAGCAGACCTATCGAAATATGGCGAATTATTCATTCTGAATCGACGGACAATGCCGCGCTGATTTGCCGGTCGTCGGCGCGGAGTTGGATGGCCGCCAAAGCGCTGAGCGCTTGCTCCTCGAGCTGGCGGAACCCCCGGCGGCGCGCGTCGTTGAGCGCCTCGTGGCCGTGGGCGGACGCCTGCTCCAGGTTCCCCAGATGACAGTGGGCGCCGGCCAGCCCGATGAGGGATTCCAGCCGGGGCTGCGGGTTGCCGACCTCGCGGGCGATGGCCAGCGCTCTGCCATGCTCCTCGGCGGCCTGCTCCGGGCGCCCGAGATGAGTGCGTACGGTGGCGCGGGTGTTGAGCGTGTCGGCCTCGGCCCGGCGGTCGCCGATCGCGACGGACAGCTCCACCGCGCGGTCGGCGAGTTCGAGGGCGTTCTCGTATCGGCCGGCGTCACGGTGGACCGCGGCCAGCGTGTTCAGGACGAGGACCTCGCCATAACGGTTCCCCGACTGGCGGAAGATGGGCAGGGCGCGGTCGAGGTAATCCAGCGCGCGATCGAGTTCGCCGAGATCGTGGTAGATCTCACCCATGTTCTCCAGCGCGATCGCCTCACCGTTGCGGTAGGCGGCCTGCTGGTAACGCGCCAGGGCCTCGTGCTGGAGCTCGGCCGCCCGCGCCAGTTGCCCCTGACTTCGGTAGACCATGCTGAGGTTGGCCAGGCTGGTGGCGTGGATCGTCCGCTGACCCGTCTGTCTCGCGATGGCGATGGCCTGGCTGTAGTGGTCGGCGGCCTCCTGCAGCGAACCCAGCTTCCAGTGCACGTTGCCGAGGTTGTTGAGCACCGCGCATTCGCACTCGCGCCATCCGGCACGCTGGGCGAGCTTGAGTGCCTGCGCATAGTGGCTCAGCGACTGCGGATGCATGCCCCGGCTCTGGTAGACCTGCGCCATGCTCAGCTCGGTGGCGGCCTGGGCGGGAAGGTCCTCGTCGAGGCCGGCGGCCGAGAGCGCGGCCTCGGCGACGGCCTGCCAGTCGTTCGGGTCACGCCGCAGCGACAGGTAGCCGCGCAGCGTGTCGGCCAGCCGCCAGGCCACCTCCCGGGGGCCGTGCGCGGCCGCGTACGTGATGGCCGCGATGAGGCCGGAGCGCTCCGCGTCGAGCCACGCCAGCGCCGTCGCGGGCTCCTCGAACGTCAGCGGGGACAACTCCCGCGGCGGTCCCGCCAGTTGCAGGGCCTGCGGGTAGAGCAGGCGTTTGGCCTCGTCGGCGACCCTGAGATAGAAGTCGAACAGGCGCCCGAGCGCGGTCGTCCGCTCGGCGCCGGTCGCACTGTCGCGGGCGTAGAGCCTGATCAGGTCGTGGAACCCGTACCGGCCCGGAGCGGTCTGCAGGATCAGGTGCGTGCGCTCCAGGCGGTCCAGGGCCCGCCGCACCTGCTCGATCGGGGCGGCGGCCAGCGCCGCGGCGGCCTGCGGGGTGAGGTCGGGGCACGGGCTCAGGCCAAGCAGCCGGAAGAGGCGCTGGTCCGGCTCGTCGAGGGCGGCGTACGACAGGTCGAACGCGGCGCGCACGGCGGCCCGGCCGTCCCCGTCGACCTGCAGGGCGTTCAGGCGATCGCTTCCTGCAAGCTCCGTGACGCCGTCGATGATGGCGCGCGTCTGCTGCCGGGACAGGTTGATCGCGGCGATCCGCAGCGCGAGCGGCAGGTAGTCGCACAGCAGCGCCAGCCTGTCGGCGGCGTCCGCCTCCTGCCGTACGCGGTCGGCGCCGAGTATCCGGGCCAGCAGGGTCCGCGCCTCGGCGGGATCCAGAACGGCCAGCGGGAGCGGCCGGGCTCCGTCGAGGGCGACGAGGCCGCTCAGCCGATCCCGGCTGGTCACCAGGGCCAGGCAGTCGGTGGCGCCGGGGAGCAGCGGGCGGACCTGTTCCGGCGTCGCCGCGTTGTCGAGCAGGACGAGGACCCGTTTGCTGGCCAGAAGGGTCCGGTACAGGGCGGCCGCCTCGTCCGCGTCCGCGGGCACGTGCTCGGGGGCGACCCCGAGCGATCGTAACAGGCGGGCCAGGGCCTGCTCCGGCCGCATCGGCGGCCCGGCGGCGAAGCCGCGCAGGTTGACGTACAGCTGGCCGTCGGGGAAACGGTCGCGGATCCGGTGCGCCCAGTACAGGGCCAGGGCGGTCTTGCCGACTCCGGCCGCGCCGATGATCGCGATCGTGACCGGCGTGCTCGTGTGGTCCTGAACGTGCTCGTCCAGCCACCTGAGCTGCCCGGCGCGGCCGGTGAAGTCGGAGACGGATCGCGGCAGCTGCGCCGGCACCGCGGGCGGCGCCGGGCTGGACACCAGGACGCGATCGGGCTGCGGCAGCAGGACCGGGTCGTTGCGCAGGATGGCCACCTCGAGCCGCTGGAGTTCGAGGCTGGGGTCGATGCCGAGCTCGTCCGCCAGGCGGCGGCGCGCTCTCCTGGCCTCCTCCAGGGCCGTGTGCGTCTGCCCGCTGCGGTAAAAGGCGATCATCAACTGGCAGGTCATCCGTTCGCGGAACGGATGACATCGGGTCAGCTCGGTCAGCTCGTCCAGCAGCTGGCGGTGGCGGCCCAGCCGTAACCCGGCGTCGATCCTGTCCTCCAATGCCACCAGCCGCGACTCCTCCAGGCCGCTGCCCAGGCGCTCCTGGGTCTCTGGAGGCGCCGTCCCGGCCAGCACGGGACCGCGCCACAGGCTGAGGCCCTGGTCGAGCAGCGCGACCCGGCGCTCGTCGTCGGGTTCGGCCCGGGCCCGCTGCACCAGGCCGCGGAAGCGGTGGGCGTCGATCCGCTCCGGGTCGGTGCGCAGGACGTACCCCGCGCCCTGCGCCGTCAGTGTGACTTCGGCCTGGGCCGGGTCGGCGCGGGCCAGGATCGAGCGCAGCTGGGAGACGGACACCCGGATCGCGTGCTGTGCCGTACGCGGGCGAGACCCCGGCCAGTTCAGCTCGACCAGCCGCTCCACCGTCACGGGATGGTTGGCCTCCAGCGCCAGAACCGCGAATGTCAGCCGCTGTTTGCGTGGGCCCAGTCCGACGCGCTCCCCGTCCGAGTAGGCTTCGACGGCGCCGAGCAAGCGGAACTCCAACATGAGTCACACTCCGGTTTGGATTTCGCTCTCATGGTCTGTCAGGCGTTGGGGTTTCTCAAGCCCTCGAAATGAGTCTCCGGCGGCGCTTTGATCGGACTCTGAAGTAACTATGAACGCCCTCTCTCACTATTTACTCGGAGCCAGAACAATGACGCTGAGGGTGGGCAATGGCTGATTTTCCGGCTGTCGCGGAGGCACCGCCGCGGACCTTTCGCCTCGCGCACGCCTCACGGGGCGCGGTCATGGACTCGGCCCGGCTGGCGCTGCCCTGTGCGATCACCCGTGAGTGGGCCTGGGGCTCGGCCACCGGCTCCGGCGTGCGGATCTGCCTGATCGACAGCGGGGTCGACGCGCCCCACCCGGTCTTCACCAGGCCGATCACCCCGCTCACGGTGACGGGTGAAGGCCTGGACATCGTGCCGGACGAGGTCGGCGACCAGGCGGGCCACGGCACGGCCTGCGCCGGCGTCATCCGAGCCATGGCCCCGGACTGCGAGCTGACCAGCGTTCGCGTGCTCGGCAGCGGGTTGCAGGGCCGTGGCGAGGTGCTGCTGGCGGCGCTGGATTGGGCCATCGAGGAGCGCTTCTCCCTGGTCAATCTGAGCCTGTCGACACGTCGCGCCGAGCACAAGGAGGCCCTGCACGATCTCGTCGACAGGGCGTTCTTCGCCGGGGTCACCATCGTGGCCTCCGCCCACAACCGGCCGGTGCGCAGCTATCCCTGGCACTTCCCGAGCGTGATCTCGGTGGGTTCGCACACCTTGGCGCTCGCCGAGCACATCGAGTGCAACCCGGAGCCCCCGGCCGAGTTCTTCGCGCGCGGGATCGGGGTGGAGGTGCCGCTGCCCGGCGGCGGGACCTCGCGCCTGACCGGCAACAGCTTCGCCACACCGCACATCACCGGACTGTGCGCACGCGTACTGCAGCGGCACCCGGGCCTTGCCACCGGCCAGCTCAAGCACGTGCTGGCCGCCGTCGCGAACAACCGGACATGAGGAGGCCA
Source organism: Nonomuraea sp. NPDC050451 (assembly GCF_044458585.1). Taxonomy (NCBI): domain Bacteria; kingdom Bacillati; phylum Actinomycetota; class Actinomycetes; order Streptosporangiales; family Streptosporangiaceae; genus Nonomuraea; species Nonomuraea sp. NPDC050451. The sequence goes on along the minus strand of NZ_JBITHZ010000001.1, from coordinate 90,882 downwards.
CCATGGGCGTGGGCATCCCTGATTCCCTGACCTCCTCGCTGGGACGCCTGCTGCGCCCCACCGAGCACGACGAGTTGCTGAGGTCGGCCGTACGGCTCGCCCGGCTGACGTTCTCGGCGTCGGCCGCGTCGGTGTTCCTGTACGACGAAGAGCGCGACCGGCTGGTGTTCGAGGCGTCGTCAGGGGAGGGCGAGGACCGGCTGCTCGGAGTCGCCATCCCGACCGGACGCGGCGTCGCCGGGTGGGTGTTCCAGACCGGCGAGACCGTGCTGCTCAGCGACGTCCAGGCGGATCCGCGCTTCGATCGGGAGTTCGCGCAGAGCACCGGATACGTGCCGAAGATCCTGATGGCGGCCCCGCTGGAGCTCGAGGACCGCACCATCGGCGTGATGGAGGTGCTGGACCCGGCTCTGCAGCGGTTCGGGGAGATGGCGGCCATCGACCTGTTCACCGAGCTGGCCGCCCAGTCGGCGATCACGCTCACGCTCATGGCCGCCGCCCGCTCGCTGACCCGGAGCGCCAGGGAGGGCCTCACCCCCTGGACCCGTCTGGAGATCGCGCTCAGCCGTACGGAGGCCTCCGACGCCGCGGTGGACGAGCTGCTCAATGCGCTGAGCAAGTTCGTCACCGCCACCACGGGCCACGGAGTGACCTGATGCATCTGGCCGAGATGGCGGTGCTGCGCGCCGTGCCCGCCGCGGGCGTCTTCCTCGCCCTTACCCGCCGCTGCCCGCTGTCGTGCGCGCACTGCTCGACGGAGTCCGCCATGGACAGCGCGGAGCACGCGGAACGACCTTTCCGGCGGCTGGTCACGTCCTTCACCGGGCAGGAGCGTCCGGAGTTCATCGCCATGTCCGGGGGTGAGGCGCTCCTGCGGCCGCGGCTGGTGCGCGACCTCGCCGACTCGGCCAGGCTCTCGGGGACGAGGTCGTACCTGCTGTCCGGGCTGTACTTCGCCCGGGACGGGCACGCGGTGCCGGCCGCCCTGCGGGCGGCCATCTCGGCGGTCGATCACTTCGCGGTCAGCCTCGACCGGTTCCACGAGCGGGAGGTGGGCAGGCGCGCGGCCTTCCGGGTGCTGCACGAGATCCGTTCCTGGGGGCCGCAGGTAAGCGTGCAGATCACCGGGGACGGCGGCGAGGACCCCTACGTCGCGGACCTGGTGCGCGAGGTGCGGCGGGAGTTCGCCGACCAGGTGCCCATGCTCGTGGTGCCGCTCCGGTCCGTGGGGCGCGCGAAAACCCTGGACGTCCCGGCCGCCGGCCCGAAGGCTGCACCCGCGCCCATGCCCGCGCCTGCACCCGCGCCCGTGCCCGCGCCGTGCGAGATGGCGGCCTGGCCGCTGGTCACCTACGACGGGACGGTCCTCACCTGCTGCAACGACGATCTCGCCGCCGCCCGGCCGCCGCACCTGGTTCTCGGGCACGCCGATCACGATCCCTGGCCGGTGCTGCGCCGGCGCCACCTGGACCGGCCGCTGGCGCGGGCCGTGCGGATGTTCGGGCCGCGCTACGCGAAGGCCCGGTTCGGATCGGGTGCCGGCGCCTCCGGCTACTGCGACGTCTGTGTCACCTTGCACCGCGACCGCGGCCTGGGCGAACGGGTCGCCGGTTATCTGGACTCGCCGGCCGGTCCGGCGATGGAGAGCGCCGTACGCGGCCTCGTGGAGCGGCACGGCCCGTACGGTTTCGCCCGCCGCCACGGCATCGCGCGCTACAGCGAGCTGGTGACGCTCGGCTGGGAGGGTCGGGAGCGGTGATGCGCCGGTTGAGGCTCGCGGACATCGAGCGGCTGCGACGTACGCGCGGCCGCACCGTGCTGCTCTACCTCACCGATCGGTGCCCGGTCGGGTGCGCGCACTGTTCCGTCGCCGCGCTCCCGGCCGGCCCGCGCATCACCGACTACCGCCTCTTCACGGACATCCTGGCGGGGATCTGCGCCGAACCCGGCATCGAGGCCGTCGCGATCTCGGGCGGCGAGCCGTTCACCGAGCGTCGCGGGCTGGTCCTCGCCGTGGACGCGTTCACGGACGCGGGCAAGGACATCGTGATCTTCTCCAGCGGCCACTGGGCGTCGGCACCCCGATGCCCGCGATGGATCATGGGGGTGCTGGAACGGTCCTCGACCGTGATCCTGAGCACGGACACCTTCCACCAGGCCGCCATCGACCGGCGGCGGTTCGGCCGCGCCCTCGCGCACGCGGCGCGGGCGCGCTGCCACATCGTCCTCCAGCTCCTGGACGAGCCCGGCGCGGTGCCGTTCGCCGAGGGAGTCCTCCGCGACACGCTGGGGGACGACTGGTCCGGGCGCGCGGAGATCACGCTGATCACTCCGCTGCGGGCCGGCCGAGGGAGCGGCGTCTTCGCCATCGGGCGCCGCCACGCCGTCGCCGAGTTGGGCACGTGCCCGCTGACCGCGTCGCCGACCGTCCGCTACGACGGCGTGATCACGGGCTGCTGCAACGAGAGCGTCATCACGGGCGGCGGGCCCCGGGGGCTGCGCCGGCAGGCGAGCGGCGCGGCCGAGGTGCGCGCCGCGCTGGCCGCGTTCCGCGACGACCCGCTGCTGCGCGCCGTCGGTTCGGTCCGGCCGGACGACCTGGTGCGGTTGCAGCCGTTCGCCGCGCTCGCCCGCTCTCGCTACCCGGACGTCTGCGGCCTGTGCTGGCGCCTGCACGAGACCGCCGGGGACGACGGATCCCGGTTGCTCACCGCTCTGATGGGCCAAGGAGGCGGGACATGATCACGGCACCGACCACCAGCCTGCGGCTGATGGCCAAGATCGACCTCGTCATGCCCGCGCTGCTGGCCACGACGGAGCGGATGTGGCGGCATCCCGCACCGCGCGAGCTGTATCTGGAATGGCTCAGGGCCCTGCACGGCATGCTGCGTGCGACCGTACCGCTCATCCTCGACGCCACCACGGCGTGCCTGGCGCGGGACGACGAGATCGCGCGGGGCGTCGCCGGGTATCTCGCCCGTCACGTACACGAGGAGTACGGCCACGACCAGGACGTGGTCGACGACTACACCCGCGCGGGAGGCGACGCCGAGACCCTGTTCACGGACCCGCCGCTGCCCTGCGTCGCCGCGGTGGTCGGCTGCCAGTACTACTGGATCAGGTACGCCCACCCGGTGGCGCTGCTCGGGCACGTCGCCGTCCTGGAGGGCTACCCACCCCCTCCCGACCTGGCGCCCCTGCTCTCCCGGCGCACGGGCCTGCCGCTGGACGCGTTCCGCACGCTGGTGACCCATGCCGTCGTGGACGGCGCGCACCGCGAGGAACTGTGGCGCGCGATCGACAGGCTCCCGCTCACCCCCGAGGCGGAGTCGCTGATCGGGCTGAGCGCACTCAACACGGCATACGGCCTGGCGCAGCTCGTCGACGCCGTCCAACTGCGCGCGAGCGCCGCAGGAAAGGAGAGGTCATGGCGACCATCGACCAATTGGAAGCCGCCGGCTTCGACCTGACGACCGCGTCAGGCGAGCAGGTCGCGGTGCTGCAGTCGCTCAGCGACGAGGAACTCCAGGTGCTCGTCTCCATCAAGGAACGCATGGAGGAAGCCGCGGACGTCGAAGGACATGCCTACGCGAGCGGTGGCTGGTGCTGGTGACCGGTGATGCGACCCTGCGCTCAATGCGGCGGTGAGAACCCCTCTGCCGCCCGCTTCTGCATGACGTGTGGCGCTTCTCTCGCCTCCGTCTCCAAGCCTCGCACCACCCTGCGGTTCGTGACCGTGCTCTTCGGTGACGTGGCCGGCTCGACGGAGCTCGCGCGCGGGCTCAGCCCCGAGGTCTGGCAGAGCACGCTGGCCACGTACTTCGCCGACGTGAGCCGGGCGGCAACCGAACAGGGCGGCCGGGTGGAGAAGTTCATCGGGGACGCCGTGGTCGCGGTCTTCGGGGTGGAGGCCACCCACGAGGACGACGCGCTCCGGGCGGTCGACTGTGCCCGGGTCTCCTTGGAGCGGATCGCGCGCCAGGCCGCCGACCTGCGTCGTACGCGAGGAGTGGACTTCTCGGTCCGCTTCGGGATCGCCTCGGGGCAGGTCGCCCTCTCCGAGCGGGACTCCTCGTTCGCGATCGGCGAGGTCATGAACCGCGCCGCCCGGCTGCAGGCCGCCGCGCTGGCCGACGGCATCGTCATGGACGTGCGGACCTGGCTGCTCGTCCGGGGAGCCGTACCCACCCGCCCCATCGAGCCGATCGCGGCCAAGGGCTTCAGCCGGCCGCTGCGGGCCTGGCAGATCGCCGACGCCGCGGGAGCGGACGCGGGCGAGGCGCGCACGCCCCTGGTTGATCGCCGTTCCCAGCTGGACGACCTCGTCGCCGCGCTAGGGGCGGGCCTGCGCCGGCCGGGTGTCCCCGCCGTGGTGCTGGCCGGCGAGCCGGGCGTCGGGAAGTCCCGGCTGGTGGCCGAGGCGGCGCGGCGGATGGCGCCGGACGCGCGGTTCCTGACCCTGCGCTGCCGGCGCGACGGCCGGCGGCTGGGCTACTGGCCCCTCTACCAGCTGGCCGAGGCCCTGGGGGGAGACGTCCCCAGGGGGCAGGGACCCCAGGGCAAGGAGGAGATCTTCTGGACGCTGCGGGAGCTCCTGCGGGAGGCGGCGGCGCAGCGTCCGGTCGTCCTCGTCCTCGACGACTGCCAGTGGATGTCCCCGGCGGTGCGCGAGTTCGCGGACGGCCTCGACGATCCGGACCTGGACGTCCGGGCCGTGCTGATGCTCAGTGGCCGGGTGGACGAGCCGCCGCTGACCCGGGGGTCGGTGGCCATGATGCGCGTCCCGCCTCTCGGCCAGGCGGACGCCCAGGAGCTGGCGGCGACCGTCGCCGCCCGGCTCGGACAGCCTGTGCTCAGCGGCTCGCTGAACGACCTCGCCCGGCGCAGCGCCGGCAACCCGCTGTATCTTGAACAGCTCGTCCACCTGCAGGTGGACGCCGAGGGCCGGACCGATCTCATCGCGCCGAGCGCGGAGGCGGCGGTGGGCGCCCGCCTGGACCATCTGGGCGTGGACGCTCAGCGGCTGCTCGCCATCGCCAGCGCCCTCGGCGGCAGCTGCGTCGCCGGGGACCTGGAGAAGGTCGCCGCGGCCCTGGACCCGCCGCTCGACCAGACCTTCGACGAGACGCTCGCCCAGCTGCTCGGCGACGGGCTGCTGGTCACCCGGGCGAGATCGGCCGGCGAGCTCGAGGTCGAGTCGCCGGTCGTCGCCGAGGTCGCGTACGGCAGGCTGCCCCTGGCCGACCGCGCCCACGTGCACGCGCAGGTCGCCGTCCTGGTCGAGGCCCGCGTCGACCGCCATCCGTCGGAGATCGAGCTGTGCGCCCTGCACGCCGGGCGCGCGCACGCCGCCTGGCTCGAACTGCGCCCGGGAGGGCCGGAGGAGCGGCATGCCGCCGTCCGCGCGGCGCGCGCCCTGTGCGCCGCCGCCCAGTTCGCGGTCTCGCGGGGCGACCTGTCGATGGCGCTGCAGACCGCGGGCCAGGTCGGCGGGCTCGACTCCGGCCTGCCCGGCCTCGAACTGGAGATCGCGGCCGTCGAGACGTACGCCACGGCCGCCGCCGGGAGGGCCGACGAGACCCTGGCCCGGATCGCGGAGGCCAGGAAGCGCTGGGACACCGGCGGCAACCTGGCGGCCGCGGTGCAGCTCACCCTCAACGAGGCGGTGGCCCGCTCCACGATGACCGGGCGATGGCAACGGTCCCTGATCGGCCAGGCGCGTGAGCTGGCGTACCGGGCCGACGACCCGGCGGTGTACGCCAGGGTGCTGCTCCTCGAGGGCATCGGGCACATGGAGGACGGCGACTACGTGACGGCCGAATCCGTGCTGCACGAGGCGTTCGGCCACGCGCGACGGGCGCGCTGGTGCTTCGGCGCCACCGAGATCTACGGGAACCTCGCGCTCTGCCTCGCGTACGGGAACACCCCCGCCCCGGCGGCCACGGCGATCTGCGCGCAGCTGCACGCCGAGCTCAAGGACGCCCACACGGTACGCGCGGCCGTCGGGTGCCCGGCGGCCCTGCTCGCGGACATGACGTGCGACTCGGCCGCCGCCACGAACCTGCTCGACGAGGGCCGGTCCATCCTGGCCGGAATCAGGCACCAGCCCGGCCTGGCGGGGCTGGACATGTTCCGCGCGACCCTCGCGGAACGGCACGGCGACCACGATGGCGCCGGGCAGGCCCTGGACAGCGCCATCCGGCGGTTCGACGCGATCGGGTTCAGCGCGGGCGCGCAGTCGGCCAGGCTCTGGCACGCGACGTTCGGCGCGTACGGCCCGCCCGGCGCGCAGAGCGGGGAGGACCCGCGCGGCGCGTACGGCCCGCCCGGCGCGCAGAACGGGGACGGCCCCGCCGTCGCACAGGGCGCGGACAGCTGGGACGTGGAGGTTCTGACCGAGCAGGCCGCCGCGGCCGCCGCGCTCCGCGAGGGCCGCCCGGACGCGGCGGCCGAGCACGTGGTCCGCGCCGGCGCCCGGCTCGACGGGGTGCACGGCGCGGGCGCCCGGATCACGCCCCTGCTCGTGTCGCTGCGGCTGGCGGGGCTCTGCCGGGACCGCGGGCTCGTCGAGCGGGTCGCCGACCTCGCCCGGGCGGACGCCGAGATGAAACGCGACGTCAGAGCCCTGCGATCGATCGACGCGCTCGTATGAGCCGACTATGAACCGACTCTGAAGCCCCTCCCTGACGATCGTTGAGACGGCACCGAGGAGGTGGGCGAATGAAGTGGTCGGCCGGATCGGCGGAATCCGGGGTACTGCCCGGGGCGGTCCTCGAGGACACGGCGGAGCGCTGGCTCCAGTTCGGTCTCACGCCGATGCGGGAGCGGTCCGGCGACCTCTACGCGAGGCTGGCCGTGACCGCCCGGCAGGCCGTCCGCGACGGGCTGGCCCGCGACTTCTTCTTCATGCACAAGCCCCCCGGCCTGCGCATCCGGTTCCGGCCGGCGTCGCCCGAGCTCGACCCGCTGCTGCGCGAGCGGCTGAACGCCTGGCGGGACGACGGCGTGCTCACCGGCTGGCGTCCCGGCGTGTACGAGCCGGAGACGTACCTGTTCGGCGGGCCGGAGTCGATGCGCAGCGTCCATCGGGTCTTCACCGCCGACTCGCTGGCCTGGCTCGACTACCACCGGCTCCGCCTGGCCGGTCACGGCCCGGGCCCCTCGTGGGCGATGTCGCTGCTGCTGCTCCGGACGCTGTTCAGCACGCTGCAGATCGTGGGCTGGGAGGATCTCGGGGTCTGGGAGCGCGTACGACGGCACCGCCCCCTCGCCGCGGCCGCCGTCGCGGATCCGCGGCTCGCGCGGCTGGCCGCGGCGCTGCGGGCGGTCTGGCCCTCGCCTACCGCGCTGGCCGCCAAGCTGTCCCCCGAGGCGGCGGACCTCGCCGAGGACTACCGGCAGGCCGTCCGGCAGGAGGGCGAACGCTGGTTCCGCGACTACTTCGAGAGCGGTTCGGCCGCCATGGGGCCGCGCGCGGTGGCGTCGTACCTGGTCATCTTCCACTGGAACCGGGCGAACCTGCCGTCGGCGCGGCAGGCCCTGATCGCCGAGGCGCTGCTGGCCCGTGAAGAGGGTGACGCCCGGTGACCACCATGAGCGAATCGGCCGTGCTCCGCGTCGCGGGGCTGCCCGTCCGGCTCTGGCTGGCGGGCTCCTCCCCCGACCTGTTCGCGTGCGTACGCGCGCTGAACCACGTCCATGACGACTACCGCCGGGACGCGTCCGTCCTGGCCGGACGGCTCGGGGACGAGGTGGTGCCGAGGCCGGAGCTGCCGGCCGCGGCACGGCGGGCGGTCCTCGCCACGCGGCGCCGCCTGCACCAGGGACAGGCACTCACCGTCGACCAGGCCCGCCGCCTGCGCGAGATCGTGGCAGCCGCCGGCCCGGGCCTGACCGCTCATCTGGACCGCGTGACCGCGCTGTCCGCCGAGCTCCTGCGGCTGGAGGAGCAGGCCGGGGCCCAGATCGAGAAGGAGCACGACCGCCTGCTGGCGGCACCGTGGCACCTGCTCGGCTCCGTGCCCGGCGGCCGGTCGTGCGTGACCTCCGACGTGCTCGCGGACATCGAACGGCGGCTGGCTCAAGGCGAGCCGTGGACCTCCAAGAAGCTGCGCAGGCGCAGCGACTACCTCTGGCGGATGATCGCCCGGGGCGCGGTCAAGACCACGCCGCGGACCTGGCTGGGCCAGGTGTCGCTGGTGCCCGTCGCGGAGCACTCGTCCAAGCTCTCGGTGAACGGCCAGGTCGCCGTCGACTGGACGGAGAACGTGCACACCAGAAGGCTGGAGCTGGCACGATCGGCAGCGGACCGGCTTCGGCAGGAGCACCGGCTGTCGATGACCCCCCTGCACCGGGTGGAGGGCGACCGCCTCGCGGTCTGGACGGTCGATCCGGCCTCGTCCACGCCCAGGCTCCTCACCTATCGGCTGCGGCGGAGCCCCGCGCTCGACCGCATCGTCGAAACTCTGCGATCCGGTGTCCGGCCGGTGTCCGCGCTGGAGCCCGGCTCGCCTCCGGGTCTCGTCGGCAAGCTCGTCCGGCTCGGCGTGCTCGAGGTCTCGGCCCCGCTGAGACAGCGGCGCGGCCGATGGGAGAAGACCTCCGGATCGACCACCTACGACGCCGATGCCGGGTTCGTCGACGTCTACCGGCGTGCCGACGGCGCCTTCACCGCCGACCTGGCGACCCTGCAGCGGGCCTTCGAGCAGTACCGCAGGATCGGCCTGCTGATGGGCGAGGACGCACCCAGGCCGCGGAGCAGACTGCGGGAGCGGATCGGCCCGCAACCGCGCCCCGTCATGGACGTGTTCGCCGAGGAGATGGCGGCCCAGGCCGAGGAAGGAGAGCTGGCCCGGCGGGGTCTCCCACAGCGCGCCTGGCCCCGGGCACGAAGCGCCGGCTCCGGCTACGCGCGGCTCCTGGACCTGATGGACACGGCATCGGGATCGGCCGCCGCCATCGACATCACCCGGGCGATGCTCGACTTCGTCGGGGCGCCGGACGCGCCGATCACCTGGCCCACCGACTGCGTGGTCCGCCCCCTCCCCGCCGGCGGATGGGTGCTGGACGACACCGGCCCTGCCGCGATACTCGACGCGCGTTTCGTCGAGACGCTGCGGCGGCTGCACGGCGCGGTGCCCGCCGCCGACGCCTACCGCGCGTTTCTCGCCGAGCTCGACCGGATCACCGGCGTTCCGTCAGTGGAGCTGTTGATCCCACCGCTCACCGCGCGGGCCGCCAACGCGATCCGCAGGCCGAGGTACACCTCTGCCTGGACCGGCGACCCCGACCCCGGCCACTACGGTCAGGCGTGGCAGGACCGGACGGCACGTCACCTGCCGCTGGGTGAGCTCACCGTCCACCGTGAAGCGGACCGGGTCGTGGTCTCGCACGCGGGCCGGCCCGTGCGGATCTGCGCCCACGCGACCCGCGGCCCCCTGACGCCGTGGACCGTGCTGGCCGGGATCCTGTGCGCCGACTCCCAACAGCACACCGCCCAAGCCCGTCGGCTGCGCCGCTCGCTCACCGCGTTCCCTGAGCGGACATTCGTGCCCCGGATCACCGTGGCCGGGTCACTCGTCGTCTCGCCCGCACAGTGGCGGATCACCGCTGATCAGCTGGACTTCGCCGGAGGCGGAGACCTGGCCGGACTCCGGGCGCTCACCGGACTGCGTGATCGGCTGGGTCTGCCCCGCTGGGTGTTCGTCGCCGGCCCGTCCGGCGATCAGCCGCTGGCCTGCGACCTGGAGAGCCTGCGCGCGGTGCGGGTGTTCGAACAGGCGCTGAAAGCACTCCCAGACAACGGCCCGCCCGAGCTCACCGCCACGGAGATGCTGCCCGCGGCCGACGAACTGAGCGTGTCGGACCACGGCGCCGAGCGGGTGGCCGCGGAGGTCCTCGTCCGATTGCCCCACGCGGTGCCGCCCACGGAGCTGGCGGCCGCCGCTGCCCAGGTTTCGGCCGGAACGACGTGACCGGCCGGATATCGAAACACCGGTCCAGAGAAGGAAGAAAGGTGGCCACGTGATGTCCGAGAACACCGCACCCGAGCCCCAGGACGGCACCGAGCCTCAGGACGAGGTCGAGGCCCTGGTCGACGAGCTGGAGGTCCACTCGATTCCCAGTGAGTCGATCACCGACCCGTGCAGCGTGGGCTGCACGGGGAGTTGCCCCTGCGACAGCGAAACTCTCTGAACCTCGTTCGCCAAGGGCGCCCGGCGAGCGGGCGTCCTTGGCGATCCGCGCCGAGCCGGCATCCGCTGAGAGGGCATAGTTGTGACATCGACCCACGTGCTCGAGCGAGCCGCCGTGCGGGCGGTCGCCGAGACACTGCTTCAGGAATACGCCGCGACAGCCGGGCCGGCGCGGAACAGGCGCGACTCCGGACCGGCCATCCTGGCCACGCTGGTCGCCGGCCAGGATGGTCCGCCGGACGAATCAGCCGCCGCCCGCGCGATCGACACGTGGCTGCGCGACTTTCGCGGCCCCTATGACCATGCCGGCCTCTTCGGCACCGGCGCGTCGGCCCGGATGTTCGCCCTGCGGATCGCCGCCCCGACCTGGACGCACCTGAACGAGCCGCTGGCGGCACTGCGGGCCAGGCTGATCGAGTACGTGACCACGCCACCCTGGCGGATCGCGAAGGTCGGGTGGGAGGACTACGACCTCATCGTGGGCCCGTCAGGCGTCCTGCTGGCGTTCGCCGCCGATCCCGGCATCGACGCAGCGAGCCGGGCTCCGCTGATGGCCCGGCTCGCGCTGCTCTGCGAGGACGCGGAACTGTCCGGGTTTCGGGTGGGCCGCTACCTCGGCGAGGAGCTGCGCGGCTGGAACTTCGGCCGCGTCAATCTGGGCCTGGCCCACGGGCTGCCCGGCGTCGTGACCGCTCTGCGAGCCGCCGCCGAGGCCGACGGGCTGAGCGACGAACTGAACGACCCGCTGCGGCGGCTCAGCGCCCGGCTGGTGACCGAATCCTACGTCGATGACAGGGGCGTGATCAGCTGGCCCTACGGGACCACCCGGTCGGACGGCGATCGCGCGCCCCGGGGAAACGGGCGGCGGCAGGCGTGGTGCTACGGATGTCCCGGCAACGCCTGGACACTGTGGGAAGCCGCACGCGTGCTCGGCGACGACGACCTGGGCGCCTTCGCCCTCGAGTCGGCACGGTCATTCCTGGCCGCATACGACGACGACCTGTATCTGGACGGTCTGGCCATATGCCACGGGGCCGCCGGGCTGATGCTGGTGTTCGACGCCTTCGCCCGGTTCGCGGGGCTGCCCGAGGCGGCCGAACTCGCCGATCACCTGACGGACCATCTCCTGGGTCAGCTCGACGAACCCGCCGTACTCGCAAGGACCGGCTGGTCACTGCTGGAGGGAGCACCCGGGGTGCTGTCCGCACTGCTGACGAGGAGCGGAGGTGACCGGCGATGGCTCGCCGCGCTGGGACTGAGATGACAGGCGGCCAGGGCGAGAACGGCGTGCTGGAACTGATCCGCATCCTGCCGCGCGTCTCGGCCGCCCTGAGCGCGGCCCTGGCCACCGTCGTGCTGCTGGAGGCCCTGTTGGCCAGCGCGTTCATGCTGGCCGGCGCCACTGTCGTGGGAGATGTGGCCGGCGGCGCCGCTGACCGGGAACTCGCGCTGCTGCATCTGGCCGTCTTCATCGCCTTCTTCGTGGCCCGGCTGGCCTTGACGCCCGTCTCGGGCATGATCGCCGGCGAGCTGGCGCGGCGGGTCAACGCAACGCTCGGCCAGACGACCCTCGAAGGAGCACTTCGTCCGGTCGGCATCGGCCATCTCAGCGATCCCGACGTCGCCGACCGCATCCAGCTGGCACGGGGACTGGCGACAGGGTATCCGCCGGGCCAGGCCGTGACGTCGCTCGCGAGGCTCGTGTCCAGCCGGTTGAGCGGGATCGCCGCGGCGGTGCTTCTCGCCACCGTCGAGTGGTGGCTGCCCCTGCCCCTGGCCGGTGCCTGGATCGTGCTGTCCAGATGGCGACTGCGCGAGGTCAGGAAGGCGGTGGACGCCGCTGAAGGAGCGACGCCCGCGCTGCGCCAGGCCGCCTACGCCCGCGATCTCGCGATCAGCGACGCCGCGGCCAAGGAGGTCAGGGTCTTCGGCTTCCAGGACTGGCTGCACGAACGGTTCACCCGCGCCTGGCTCGTCGGCATGGACGCGCTGGCCGGGAAGGGCAACAATCGCACCAGGATCGCCAGTTCGGTCCTGCTCGCGGTCACCCACGCCGCCGTGTTCGGCTACCTGGCGCTCGCCACGGCGGGCGGGCGATTCGACGTGGAGTCGGTCACCGTCGCCTTGCAGGCCACCGCCGGCATGGGCGCGCTGGGCTGGATCGGGGACGTCCAATGGATGCTGACCCAGGCCGGCGCCACCGTGCCGCACGCCCTGGCGGTGGGCCGGCTCGGGGTGGAAGCCGAGCACAGCCGGTCGGACACCACCACGCCGGACGAGCGGTTGCCCGCGCAGGAGATCCGGTTCGAGGACGTACGGTTCGGCTACCCCGACCGTCCGGTCCTGAAGGGTCTGGACCTGAGCATCCCGGCCGGTTCGTCACTGGCGATCGTCGGGATGAACGGCGCGGGCAAGAGCACGCTGATCAAGTTGCTGGCCCGGCTCTACGACCCCGTCTCCGGCCGGATCACGGTCGACGGCGTGGACCTGCGTACCCTGGACCCGCTCGCCTGGCGCCGCCGGCTGGCGATCGTCTTCCAGGACTTCGTCCGCTACGAGCTGCCCTTGCGGGACAACGTCGGATTCGGACGGCTCGACGCCGACCGCTCCAACGGCGCGTTCGACCGTGCCGCCAAGCTCTCCGGCCTCAACGACTTCCTGCCCAGGCTCCCGGCCGGTTGGGACACCCCGCTCAGCCGCAGGTTCGAGGGCGGCACCGACCTGTCCGGCGGCCAGTGGCAGCGCGTCGCGCTGGCCCGCGCGCTGTTCGCGGTCGAGCACGGCGCCCGCGTGCTCGTCCTCGACGAGCCGACCGCCAACCTCGACGTACGTGCGGAAGCCCAGATCTACGAGCACTTCCTGGAGATCACCCGCGGGCTCACCACGATCCTGGTGTCCCACCGGTTCGCCACGGTACGGCTGGCGGACCGGATCTGCGTGATCGACGGCGGCGAGGTCACCGAGTACGGCTCACACGAGGAGCTGATGGAGCTCGACGGGCAGTACGCCCACCTGTTCACCCTGCAGAGCGAGCCCTTCAGGGAGGCCCCCCATGTCTGACCGGACCTCCTCCCCGCACGTCGCGGTCCGCGCGATCGGCGTGTTGATCGGGGCCGCCTTCAAGGCGGACGCCCCCCGGGCCGTGCTCGTGATCGGACTCGCGCCCATGGTCGGCGCGGTCGCCGCCGTGACAGCGGTCGGCCTGCAACGCATGGTGGACGCCGCGGTGAAGGCGGATCTGTCCGGTATGCTGACCGCCGCCCTCATCCTGGCCGGCGCCCTCGTCGTCGGCCAGTTCGCGGGGACGGTCGCCGCGGATGTCCGCATCCGGCTTCAGCAGCGGGTGGCGCTCCTGCTGGACCAGCGCATCATGGCCATGACCAGTGGCCTGCCGCACCTGGACCACCACGAATACCCGCCCTATCAGGACCAGCTCGCGCTGCTCCGCAATCATCGCGCCTCGCTCGGCTCGGCCTTCGGGGCCCTGGTGGAGAACCTGAGGGCGCTCGTCGCCTTCGGCTCCACCGTCGCGCTGCTGATGAGCGTCCGGCCGGAGTTCCTCCTCCTGCTGCTCCTGGCCCTCCCCACGGTGCTCGCCGTTCGGCGCGGCGAGCAAGCCATCGCCAGGGCGGAGGAGTCGACCGTGGCGCCGTCGCGGCTGCGGCAGGGGCTGTTCACGACCGCCTGCTCCCCGAGCGCGGCCAAGGAGCTGCGGGTCTTCGGCCTGCAGGAGGAGATCGCCGGCCGCCACCGCGCCCTGTGGGAGCAGGTCGACGGGCCCCGGCGGCAGGCGGAGGTCCGCACGGCCGTATGGACCGCCGCCGGATGGCTGATCTTCGGCGCGGGCTTCGCCGGCGCGCTCTACCTCGTCGTCACGGCGGCGCTGCGGGGCCAGGCGAGCCCCGGTGACGTCGTCCTCACCATCGCGCTGGGCGGCCAGCTGACCGGCAGCGTCTCCGGGTTGATCCAGATGCTCTCCTGGATGCAGAAGACGCTGCGCGCCATGGGGTACTACCTGTGGCTGGACGACCACGCCAGGGCCCGCATCCGGCCACGGGAGGCGGACTCCCCTTCGCCCCCCGCCGGAGCCGACCTCGTCCTGGAGAACGTCTCCTTCAGTTATCCGGATGCCGCCCGGCCGGTGTTGCGGGACGTGTCGCTGCGGCTTCCCGCCGGCCGTACCGTAGCCATCGTGGGCGAGAACGGCGCCGGGAAGACGACGCTGGTCAAGCTGCTGTGCCGGCTGTACGACCCCACCGCGGGCCGGATCACGTACGGCGGGAGCGACCTCGCCGGCTACGACGTCCAGGCCTGGCGCGACCGGGTGACGGCCTGCTTCCAGGACTTCTGCCGCCTGGAGTTCCTGCTGCAGGAGTCGGCCGGCATCGGCGACCTGCCCCGCATCGACGACGAGCCCGCCGTCAGGGACGCCCTCGACCGCGCGGGCGCGTCCGGCCTGCCCGGCCTGCTCCCCCACGGCCTGCGAACCCAGCTCGGCCCCACGTTCCCGGGCGGCACCGACCTGTCGGGCGGACAGTGGCAGAAGGTCGCCCTGACCCGGTCGATCATGCGGGACGCGCCGATCCTCCGCGTCCTCGACGAGCCGGCCGCCAGCCTCGACCCGGCGAGCGAGTACGAGATCTTCCGGCGTTTCCAGATCGCCGCAAGCCAAACGGAGAACGGCACGATCACGGTCTTCGTCTCGCACCGGTTCGCGACCGTGCGCACCGCCGACCTCATCGTGGTCCTGGACGGCGGCACGATCCGCGAGCTGGGCAGCCATGCGGAGCTCATGGCCCTGGACGGCCTGTACGCCACGCTCTACCGCCTGCACGCGAAGGGGTACGAGGAGACGAAGCCTTCGTGGACCGACGCCCTGGACAAGGACTTCGAGGTCGCGGTTGATCTCTAGGAGTAGCGCTCGCACACCGTGAACGACACGCTCCTGGTGGCCTTCGAAGGGGTCAGCAGGTGGAAGACGATCGTGTGCCGGCCCGGTTCGAAGGCGCCGAAGGGGTTGCGCCGGTTCTTGGTCGTGCCGGTCACCCAGTCCGTCTTCCAGCCCTCGTCCTGGCCGTCCACCACCCAGCGGTAGCCGTACTCCACCTGCCGGCCCGACGGCCCCCTGAGCGAGGCGACCGGGAAGAGGCTGGGCGACCAGCAGCCCTTCTCGGTCTGCAACCCGTCCAGCGTCAGCGACACCAGGCGTACGGTCCCCGCCGGCGCGGCCGTGCTCTTCGTGGGATTGGGGGTCGGCCGCGCGCGGGAGACGGTGGGGGTGGAACCGGCCGTCCTGGTGGGACGCACTTTCCTGACCGGCGTGCTCGGCGTCTTGGCGGGTGTCTTGGCAGGCTTCTTGGCCGGTGTGCTGGTGGCGCCCTGTCCCGCGGCCGAGAGGGAGGGGGTGGGCGCGGGTGTCGTCGCCACGGTGGGCGCGGCCGTCGGCGCCGGTGCGGGCATCCACACGATCGCCCCGGCCACCAGGCCCCCGGCCACCGCAAGTGCCCCGGCGCCCGCCAGCAGCGCCTTCCCGCGCGGGCGGCTCGCCACCGTGTCGTCTCGAAGGCCCGCGACCTCGCCTGTCGGGCCGGTGGGCGGGGCGCCGATGAGCCGGAGCAGGACGTCCTGCATGGCGGGCCGGGCGGCGGGGTCCTTGGCCAGGCAGGCCAGCACGATCGGGCGCAGCGGACCCGGCAGGTCGCCCAGGTACGGCTGGTCGTGCAGGATGCGCCGGATCACGGCGGGCAGCGAGTCGTTGCCGAACGGCGGGCTTCCCGTCGCGGCGAACACCATCACCGACGCCCACGCGAACACGTCCACCGCGGGACCGAGCGGGGCGCCCGCGAGCTGCTCGGGCGCCATGTACGCGGGCGTGCCGACGATGCTGCTCGTCACGGTCAGCGAATGGCCGGCCGCGCGGGCGATCCCGAAGTCGATGACCCGCGGCCCGTCCCTGCCGAGCAGCACGTTGGCGGGCTTGAAGTCGCGATGCACCACCCCGGCCCGGTGGATCGCCGCCAGCGCGGTCGCGGTCGCCACCGCGAGCCGCTGCAGGTCGGCACCGACGTGGCGACCGGCCTGGTGGAGCGAAGGGCCCTCGACGTACTCGGTCACGATGTACGGCCGCCCGCCCAGCGAGGCGTCGAGCACCTGAGCGATGCAGAACGGCTCCACCCGGCGCGCCGCGTCGATCTCCTTGGCGAAGCGGTGGTCATCGGCCAGGCCGTCCACCAGCACCTTCACCGCGACCCGCCGCCCGTCGGGCCCCTGCCCCAGGTACACCACGCCCTGCCCGCCCACGCCCAGCCGCCCGAGCAGCCGGTAGGGGCCCACGGCCGGGGGATCCTCCGGCAGGAGCGGGTTCATCACTCGGTCCCGACCGGGCAGATGGTGAACGAGAGCGCCCTGGACGCCGTCGCGGGCGAGGTGACGCGTAGGGTGATCTTGTGAGGGCCGTTCGACGTCACGAGCGGGCCCACGACCTGCATGGTGTGGGACTCGGCGATGACGGACTCGGAGCGCTGCACCACCCGTCCGTCCAGGACCCATTCGTAGTGGAACCTGGTGGCCAGCTTGGTCCCCTCGACCAGGCCGAAGGTGTTGGTCTGGCCGATCTGGCAGTCCTGGGTGTTGGCCTTCCTGGCGCCCATGGCCCGGATCCACACCACCCTGAAGGAGCCCCCGCCCGACGAGGGTTTCGCCGACGCGGTCGTCGGCTTGGGAGCGGGCTGCGTCGGCTTCACGGTCTTCTTCACGGTCGGCTTCGTCGTGGTCACCGATACCGGCGGCGAGGGACTTTTGCTCTTTTTCGGACGCTGCCGCGATTTCGTCGAAGTCGGAGTCGCAGCGGGGGTCGAGGTCAGGGCCGGCGTCCCGGCGGAGGTGAACGCCAGTGCCTGCGTACTCGGCCGCTGCTGCTGGAACCGGAGGTTCGTGGCCGCCCAGGCGACGGCGCCCGCGACCGCCAGCGCCCCCACACCGGAGACGACCGCTATGACCACCGTCCCGCTCCCGCGCCGCCGCCGTCCCGGAACCGTGGACACGCCGCTGCCGTCGCCGGGCCCGGCCGGACGCCCGGGGGCCTGGCCGCCCAGGAGCCGCAGCAACACGTCCTGCATGGTCGGCCGGTGTGCCGGATCCTTGGCCAGGCACGCCAGGACGATCGTGCGCAACGGTTGCGGCAGGTCGCCGACCTGCGGCTCATTGTGCAGGATGCGGTTGATCACCGCGGGCAGCGAGTCCTCGCCGAACGGAGGCATCCCGGTGGCGGCGAACACCATCACCGACGCCCACGCGAACACGTCCACGGCCGGCCCGATCCGCTCGCCGGCGAGCTGCTCGGGCGCCATGTACGCGGGCGTCCCCACGATGCTGCTGGCGGCCGTCGCCCCCGCCTCGACGGACCGGGCGATCCCGAAGTCGATCACCCGCGGCCCGCCCTGCCCGAGCAGCACGTTGGCGGGCTTGAAGTCGCGGTGGACGATGCCCGCCTGATGGATGGCCGCCAGCGCGGTCGCGGTCGCCACCGCGAGCCGCTGCAGATCGGCGCCGACGTGGCGCCCGGCCTGCTGGAGCGACGGCCCTTCGACGTACTCGGTCACGATGTACGGCCGCGGGCCCAGCGAGGCGTCGAGCACCTGAGCGATGCAGAACGGCTCCACCCGGCGCGCCGCGTCGATCTCCTTGGCGAACCGCTCGTCGGCGAGCCCCTCGCGCAGCACCTTGATCGCGACCGGCCGGCCGTCGGGCCCCTGGCTCAGGTAGACCACCCCTTGGCCGCCCGCGCCCAGCCGCCCGAACAGCCGGTAGGGCCCCACGGCGGTGGGATCGCCCTCCCGTAGAGGCTCGACGCGCGACATGGGGCTCCTGTGACGAACGTATGGGATCTTCGGCACCATAGCGGGAAATGTCAGACCCAGTGAGCCAGTCGCGTAAACCCGTGCGAGATCAGGCGGCAGCGGGCGTCCGCGGCGATCAGCCGCCCGTGCAGCCGGTACTCGGTGATGACGACCTCGGGGTCGGCCGTCTCGTGGACGGCGACCCGGTCGACGCCGGCGAACTCCTGAACGCCCACCACCGAGGCAAGGCGCGCGCGGAACGGACATCGAGATCGTCGGGGGTCAGGTCGCGAATTTCCACGATCACACAACCTACGCAGGCGGAGCGCCGGCCGAGGCGGTGGCGGACGCCGCCGAGGAGCGGCGCAGGTCCGGTGTGGTCGCTCCCACCGCGGCGACGGCGGCGAGGCAGAGCAGGCCGCCGCTGATCAGGGCCGCAGCCCCCGAGGTGGCGTCCGCGACGAGGCCGCCGCGCATGTTGCCGAGGTCGGGGCCGGCTTGCCCGACGATCTGTTCGGCGGCGCCGACCCGGCCGAGCAGTTCGTTCGGGGTGTGCAGCTGGACGATCGTGCTCCGGGACACCACGGAGACGGTGTCGGCGGCGCCGGCCAGGACGAGGAAGGCCAGCCCGGCCCACGGGTCGGGTGACCCGCCGAACAGCGCGAGCGCCCCGCCCCACGTGGCGGAGCCGGCGAGCATGACCAGGCCGGGCCGGGGCAGCCGGGTGAAGGTCCCGGAGAAGACGGAGGCCACGACGCCACCGACGGCTATGGCGGTGAGGAACAGTCCGAGAGTGCGCGGGTCGCCGCCGAACCGCTCCGCGTTGATCAAGGGGAACAGGCTGATCGGCATGGACAGCACAGTGGTGGCGAGGTCCGTGAGCAGGGCTCCGCGAACGACGGGAGTGCGGGCGAGGAAGGCCAGGCCGTCCAGCACGCCGCGCAGTCCGGGGCGGGCGGGCTCGCCCTCGGGACTCATCCGCGGCAGACCGATCACACCGTAGAACGCGGCGGCGAAGGTGAGCGTGTCGATCAGGTAGCAGCCGCCGACGCCCAGCGCGCCCACGATCAACCCGCCCAGCGCGGGGCCCATCAGCATGGCGCCCTGGAAGGAGATGCGTCTCAGCGCCAGTCCGGCGGCCAGCTGGTGCTTGGGCAGGAGGTGCGCGATGAACGTACGCGAGGCCGGGCCTCCGACGGCGCCGAAGCAGGAATGCGCGACCACCAGCCCCAGGATCCCGGCGGGCGGGAGCTGCCCGAAGAAGCCCTGGACAGTGAGAAGGAGCGAGCACACGGCATGCCCGCTGGTCGTGATCAGGCAGAGCCTCCGGCGATCCACCCGGTCGACGAGCGATCCGGCGAACAGCCCGAGGACGACGAGCGGGATCGCCTGCGCCAGGCCGACGGCGCCGGTCCACGCGGTGCTGCCGGTCAGCTCCCAGACCTGGAACATCACCGCGACGATCGTCATCTGGCTGCCGAACCCGGACAGGGCCTGCCCGATCCATAACCGCCGGAACCGTGGCGACGACCGGAGCGGGGTCACGTCGAGCAGCGTGTCCCTCAGTCCCATTCGGGGTCCTGTGCCAGCTTCTCGGCGATCCGGTCGTGGAAGCTCCTGCGTTCGAGTGCCTGCTCGATGTCGGTGACGGCCCGGGAGAGTGGATAGGGGAGCTCGGCCTCGAGGTCGGCGAGGGCGGCCTCGGTGGCCCGCCACTCCGCCGCCAGACGGCCGATGACGGCGCGGGCGTTGTCGGTGAGCGTCACTTTCTTGCTGCGCGCGTCGTCGCCCGCGACGGTCTCGACCCAGCCGGCCTCGCGCATCGCGGCCACCTTCTGGCTGAGCGCCGAATGCGTCCGGTTGACCGACTCGGCCAGCTCGGTGATGGTCATCGGTCCGCGGGCGTGCAGCCGGAGCAGCTCCATCACGTAGCTCGGCTTGAGCCCGTCGATCCGCTCCTCGGCGTAGATCCGGGCGATGTCGGCGTCCATCGACGCCTGGAGAAGCCGCAGCGGGCGCCAGAGGCTCTGATGGCTGGGGTCGAGCTCATGGGGGTCGGCCATGAGCCAATCGTAACAGCACTTATATAAGCACTGTTAAATGTCAGGTGCACCGGGGCGCGCGCTCGTACGCGCACCTGGCCGACCGGCCCCTTCGGGGGCGGCGGCGGGCGGCGGCGGGACTGCAGCAAGGTGGTACGAACACCGGCGCGGTGCGAGGCGGACGACGCCGCCGGGACAGATATCGCCCCACGTCGTTCCGCAGGATGACGGTGCCGGCCAGCACCACCAAGGCGATGAGGAAGGCGCTCTCAGCCACTTTTCTCGCCTCCTTGCAGCGACTGCTCTTTGCATGACACTCGCAGGAGCTACATATCCGCCACAGGGTTGCTACAGAGCTTCAGGCTGCCGGCCAGTTTCTGAGCAGGACGTCCAGCGCGTCCAGGGCCCTGGACCAGGACACGTCCGCGCTGCGCGGGTGGGTGGCGAACCGGCCCGTCGTCTCCAGGGACACATATCCATGGAAAGTGCCACCGAGCAGCCGTATCGCGTCCGTCTGGTCGGGGTCCGACAGGTCATAGCCGCGCAGGAGTGCCCGCGTCAGCTCCGCGTGCCGGCCTGCCGCGCTGGTGGCCGCCGCCTCCGGGGGGAGCTCGAGCTGCGCCGCGGCGTACCTGCCCGGGTGCTCCTTCGCGTAGTCCCGGTAGGCGTTGGCGAAGGCCACCAGCGCCTCCTTGCCCGCCCGGCCGGCCAGCGCGGCGGCGACCCTGTCGGCGAGCTCCCCCAGGGCCAGCTCCCTCACTCTGATCCGCAGGTCCTGCGCGTCCTTGACGTGCGCGTACAGGGCCGCGGGCTTGACGCCGAACCCGCGCGCGAGCGCCGAGACGGTCACGTTCTGGAAGCCGATCTCGTCGGCCAGATCCGCCGCCGCGCTGGTCAGACGCTCCGGGGTCACTCCCGCCCGTGCCATGCGCGCACCTTTCTTATAGGCTTTAAGTATTTGCATAATACCCTTAAGGAGAGCTAGCCTCGCCGCCCATGAGACCAGTCACCGAGCGGGACATCCGCACATCGTTCGTCAACTGCTCCAAGGGCGAGACTCAGCGGCTCAGCCTTCCCAAGGACTTCGCGCAGAGCCCCTGGGAAGACCTCGACTTCCTCGGGTGGCGAGATCCGGGCGCGCCCGAACGCGCCTACCTGGTGGCCGAACGCGACGGCTCCCTCGTCGGGATCGCGCTGCGGGTGACGTCCGGCACCTCGCGCGGCTTCACCTCGCGCAGCATGTGCTCGCTGTGCCTGACCATGCACACCAGCGGCGGCGTCGCGCTGATGACCGCGCGCCGGACCGGCCAGGCCGGCCGTCAGGGCAACTCGGTCGGGCAGTATCTGTGCACCGACCTCGACTGCTCCCTGTACGTACGCGGGAAGAAGAAGGCCGCGGGCGACGGGGCCATCGACGAGTCACTCACCCTGCCGGAGAAGGTCGCCCGCACCCGGGCCAACCTGTTCTCCTTCCTGTCCAAGGTGTGACCGGCTGCGGTCGGTGTGCGCGGAGTGGACGGCGGGCCAGTCCTCGGAGGGGGCGGGCTCGTGGCACAGGCCGTTGAGGGTGGCGCGGATGACGCGTTCGGCCTGGAGGTCGAAGGCCCGGGCGTCGTCGACGCGGATCAGGCCGTCGATGAGCAGGACCGCGAGGCCGTGGATGGGCGCCCAGACGACGAACTCCGCCCCCGGGCGCGACGCCGCGGGGAGGGCGCCGAGGTCGGCGAGGCGGTCGAGCTCGGCCGTCAGCACGTCGTGCGGATGGGGCGAGACACGGGAGTCCGGGCCGGTGGCGCCCGCGCCGAAGACGAGGCGGGCCACGGCCGGGTCCTCGATCGCCCAGCGCAGGTAGCCACGGCCGAGGGCGACCAGGCGGCGGTGGGGGTCGGCGGTCATGCCGGCGGCTCGTTCGCAGGCGTCCGCCAGGCGGTCGCCGAGGCGGGAGAGGACCCGTTCGGACAGGGCGCGGACGAGCGTGTCGCGCGAGGCGAAGTGGTGGTAGGCGGCGCTGGGGCTGACGCCGACCCGGGCGGAGGCCTCGCGTAGCGACCAGCCGTCGGCGCCGCGCTCGCGCACGAGCCCCTCGGCGGCGTCCAGGAGTGCGGCGCGCAGGTCGCCGTGGTGGTATCGCCCCTTCGCCATGAGCCGATCTTAACACCGATCAGATCCGTGTTACGCTGCGCGAAAAGCCATCTCAACACTGTTCAGATTGGAGCGGGTCATGTGCCCCACCGCTTCTTCGCCGTCCGCCGGAAGGACCGTCGTGCCGGAGGTCCGGCCCGGCCCGCCGCCGATCGTGCGGGGCGAGCCGGTCGAGGTGGCCGACGGCGTGTACGTCATCCCGGACGGCCGCGTCGAGCTCGTCCCGAACGTGGGCATCGTCGTCGGCGAGCGGGCCGCGCTGGTGATCGACACCGGCATGGGCCCCCGCAACGGCGCCCACGTCCTGGAACAGGCCCGTCTCCTGGCCGGCGACCGGCGCCTGTACCTGACCGTCACCCACTTCCACCCCGAGCACGGCTTCGGCGCGCAGGCCTTCAAGGGGGCCGCGACGATCGTCTACAACGCCGCCCAGCGCGCCGAGCTGCACCGCAAGGGCGCGGCCTACCTCGACATGTTCAAGGGGCTGAGCCCCGCCGTCGCGGCCGAGCTCCAGGACGTCACCCTCGTCGACCCCGACCTCGTCTACGACGGCGAGGCGGAGCTCGACCTCGGCGGCCGGACCGCGATCCTGCGCACCGCCGGCCCGGCGCACACCGCCTCCGACCAGATCGTCCTCGTCGACGACCGCGTCCTCTTCGGCGGCGACCTGTTCGAGACCCGCATCTTCCCGATCACGCCGTACTTCCCGCCCTACGACGTCGATGTCGACGGCGCGCGCTGGATCGACCTGCTCGACCGCCTCATGGCCCTCTCCCCCGAGGTCGTCGTCCCCGGCCACGGCGAGGTGAGCGACGCCTCCCTGCTCCACGACGTCCGCGACTACCTCGTCTACGTCCGCGCCGAGGTCGCCCGCCTGCGTGCCTCCGGCGCCTCCGAGGACGAGACCGCGGCGGCGCTCGACCAGGCCGCCCGCGCCCGCTGGACCACCTGGGAACGCCCCGAGTGGATCGGTTTCGCCGCCCGCGCCTTCTTCAACGAGACCGCCTCATAGCGCCTGGACCTGCGGCGACGCCGGGCACGGAGCACAGGCTGTACCGGCCGAGGTAGCGCAGGCTGTACCTCGGTTGGGGCGTACGTGGGAAAGACTCGCAGGTCCGGTGGCTGGTGTGCTGATCACCCATCACCCGCCGCCACCGGATCCCCACGAGGTCGTCCATCATGCCTGCCACCAGCCGCGACTCCAGGGAGGGCGGACGGCACCGTCTCCCCCAGCGGGACCGCCTGCACGAGATCGACGCGCTGCGCATCACCGCGGCCGTCTCGGTGATGGTCTATCACTACGTGTTCTCCGGGCCGGTGGGCGGCGCGAGCCCGCTGCGGTTCCCCGCAGCCGGCGAGATCGCCAGGTTCGGCTATCTGGGCGTGGACCTGTTCTTCGTGATCAGCGGGTTCGTGGTGCTGCTGAACGCCTGGGACCGCCGCCCGGGCGCGTTCCTGGTCTCCCGGATCGTCCGCCTCTATCCGGCCTTCTGGATCGCGGTCACGATCACGACCGTGGTCTCGGTCACGCTCGGCCTGGGCCGCTATCCGGTCACGTTGGTGCAGTATCTCGCCAACCTGACGATGTTCAACTCGTTACCCGACATCCCGAACATCGACGTCGTCTACTGGACCCTGTGGGCCGAGATCAGGTTCTACGCGCTCATCTTCGTCCTGACCTGGATCGGCGTCACGCGGGCGCGGGTGACCGCGATGTTGTGGGGCTGGCTGGCCCTGACCTTCCTGCTCCAGAGCGGGGTGCTCCCGGCCTCCGTGCACACCGTCGCCGACCTGGTGGTGCAGTCGCAGTTCTCGCACTACTTCATCGCGGGCATGGCGCTGTGCGTCGTCTACCGGTACGGCCCGACCCGGCAGCTCGGCGCGATCATCGGGCTCTGCCTCGGCAACGCCGTCCTCCGCGGCGTCGAGTTCGCCGGCAAGGTCGCCTCCCGCTACCACACCGAGATCGCGTCAGGCGTCGTGGTGACCGTCATCATCGCGATCTTCATCGTGATGACCCTGATCGCGCTGCGCGTCACGCGCCGCCTGGGCCGGCCCTGGTTCGCGATCGCCGGCGCCCTGACGTATCCGCTCTACCTGGTCCATGCGCACATCGGCTTCATCGTCTTCACCAGGCTCGGTGACCGGGTGCCGCCGTACGCCCTGCTGATCGGGACGATGGGGCTGATGGGCGCGCTCGCGTACGCCGTCCACACGCTCGTCGAACGCCCATTGGCCCCCGCGCTGAAGCGCGCCCTGACCGCCAGGGGCAATGGCGTGGCAATCCTCCGCGGATAATGGTCGGCGCGACCGCCATAAAATCACTACATTACCGCCATATAAATTTCGTGGGGCATCATCCGATCTTCATCAGAGAACCGATAAGGGCGTCATAAATTCATCTGGCAAGCCAGCTCGACCTGGGGTTATGCGAGCGCCAGCAGTGTCTGGAAATGCGGTTCGCGGTACGCGTCACCGCTTAGCGAAGGGCGCGGAAGGTGCGACTCCAAATGCGATTTGAGCACCGATTTGAATGGCTGTCCAGACCCTTGTGGAGTGAATTCCGATCATCTACTGTCCAGGTGATCAAATCACTCACGCCCGCACTCGGGAGGCCCAATTGCGCCGATTAACGACCGCCGTCGCTCTTTCGGCGGTGCTGATCCCCTTCCTCTCTCCCGACGCCTCCGCCTCCGCCGCCGTCACCGACGAGCCGGCCCCGGCCGAGGTTCAGGAGGTAGGCCCCGGCCAATACTTCTCCGACTCCTCCACCTTCAAGATCGCCGAAACGGACGTGTCCTTCGCCGCGATCGGCCGCCGGCACGGCGTGGCCGGCGCCAACGGCGATCTGGCCCGACCGCAGTCGGCCCCCGCCACCCGGCCCGAGCTGGCCGTCTTCGGGCCCGGATGGCAAGGAGAGTTCCTCGGCGGGGCGATCAACCGGAAGCTGGAGGTCCAGAGCGGCGCCATCGTCGTCACGGACCTGGAAGAAGGGGGTTCGACCCGCTACGACCTGAAGAGCAGCGTCTCGCTGCCGGGCGGCGGCGGTATCAACACCTACGAGGACGCCACCGGCGCCAAGCTCACCGAAACGACCAAGTGGGACGCGGCCGCCGGGGCGATGCGTACCACGATGTCCGAGGCGATCTCGGTGGATCCGGCCACCCAGGACGCCGGTGACGACACCTTCACCGACGCGAACGGCAACCCCGTCAGCGCGGCCGACCTCAAGTTCGCCTACACCTGGGCGCAGCCGGCGGGCCTGCAGAGCACCGACACCTGGCGGGTGACCGGCGTCGGCACCACCGCGTACGGCAAGTCGACCGTCGGCTACGACACCCAGGGCCGCATCAGCACCATCAAGGAACCGGCCGGGGCCGAAGCCCCCGAGACCACCCTCGCGTTCACCTACGCCACGTCGACCACGGCCGGCACCTCCTCGCTCGGCGACTTCGCGGGCCGGCTCAAGGAGATCACGGTCACCCTCGGCACCGAGGCGCCGCAGACGGCGGCCCGCTACGCGTACGACCTGTCCGGGCTGCTGCGCACGGTGTCCGACCCCAGCGACGGCACCACCCAGGCGACCTACGCCTACGACGAGATCGGCCGCCTGACGTCGATCGACTCGCGCAGCAACGGCGCGTGGCAGCTGAGCTTCCCGGCGGGCAGCGCGGTCCCCCAGGTGACCTCCGTCGACGCCGACCGGCCGACCGCCGACACGCCGATCGAGGGTTCGGGAGGGATCCCCAGCCCCGTGACCCCGGAGCCCCCGCCGGGCGACTTCATCCCGGGCGGCATCGACGGCACGCAGGCCTATCCGAAGTACTGCCCCACGGCCAAGGACTGGATGTGGTGGACCAAGATCGGCTGCGTCTCCTACGCGGCGCACTACGGCTGGCACAGCCCGAGCTGGAAGCGGACCGCCAGCGGCTTCAAGGTCATGGGCATCAACCACGACCACTGCACGCAGGCTCCGGACCGCCCCAGCGGCTTCGACTACCGGCCGGCTTGTGACTCGCACGACTACGCGTACGGGCTGATCGGCAACACGTACAAGAAGTACAAGTACTACCTCGACCGCAGCCGCAAGGCCGACGTGGACAACAGGTTCTACATCACGCTGCGCGACAAGGTGTGCGGCGGCTACTTCTTCCTGGTCCGCGGGACCTGCAAGCGGATCGCCCTCGTCTACTGGGCCGCCGTCCGGGTCAAGGGCAACCCCAAGAACGGCGCGAACGCGACGTAACCACACGCTGTGACCCCACGGGCCGGGCGGCGGGATCGATCGCCGTCCGGCCACCCCCTCATGTCGGCGTCGTCACCATGGAACTCTTCACGTAAGGCGCGATATGTCATGAAATTTCCGGTCTTATCCTGCGTCATCGTGGCATTGGCGGCCACGGCGTTCGTGAGCGTGCCGGCCCACGCGGCCTCGGCGAATCTGGAGCGGCAGACCACCCAGCAGACCACCCAGCAGACCACCCAGCAGACCGCTGCGGCCGCGCCGACGGTGGAGCCCGAGCTGCGCACCAAGCTGGCCGCCGGCGGCAAACTCCGGGTGAACGTGGTCACCAAGTCCCGGGCCGACCTGCCCGACGCCGCCAGCAGCGGCCAGGTCCTGCGGACCTCCTCCCGCTTCCCCCTGGTCACCCTGCGCGTGGACGCGGCGGCCGTGGACCGGCTGTCCAAGCTCCCCAACGTGGTCAGCGTCACCGAGGACAAGCCCGTACCCCCGGTGCTGGCCCAGAGCATCCCCCTGATCGGCGGGGACCGTACCCGTGCCGCGGGCATGACCGGCGCCGGCAGCGTCGTCGCCATCCTGGACACCGGCGTCGCCGCCAACCACCCCTTCCTGGGCAGCCGCGTCCTCGAGGAGGCCTGCTTCTCCCCCATCGACCCCGACTACGGCTCCACCAGCCTGTGCCCCGACGGCACCGCCGAGCAGGAAGGGCCCGGCGCGGCCGACAGCGACACCGGCCCCTGCGCCGACGCCGCCCTCGACTGCGACCACGGCACCCACGTGGCCGGCATCGCCGCCGGCAACGGCCAGAACGTCACCGGAGCACCACCGGCCGGCGTCGCCCCCGGCGCCGAACTCGTCGCCATCCAGGTCTTCAGCAAGTTCAGCTCCGAGGACTTCTGCGGCGCCGGCGCGGCCCCCTGCGTGATGAGTTTCACCAGCGCCCAGATCGCCGGCCTGGAGAAGGTCCTGGAGCTGAGGGAGGGCGGCACCCCCATCGTGGCCGCCAACCTCAGCCTCGGCAACGGCCACTACACCGCCGCCTGCGACGACGACCTCCGCAAACCCCCCATCGACGCCCTCCTGGCCGCCGGCGTGGCCACCGTCATCGCCTCCGGCAACAACGGCTACGGCGACGCCGTCAGCGCGCCGGCCTGTATCTCCTCGGCCATCGCCGTCGGCAGCACCACCGACCAGGACACCCCGTCCACCTTCAGCAACCGCGGCCCCCTGCTGGACCTGTTCGCCCCGGGCACCGACATCGTCTCCTCCGTGCCGGGCAACAAGTACGCCTCCATGAGCGGCACCTCCATGGCCGCCCCCCACGTCACCGGCGCCCTGGCCGTGATGCGCCAGGCCCAGCCCACCACCGCCGTCTCCCAGCTGGTGACCACCCTGAAGACCACCGGCAAGGTCATCACCTACACCGGCGCCACCACCCCCCGCATCCAGCTCGACACCGCCGTACTCGGCAGCACCAACCCCACCCCGGACCCCGACGCGGACCCGTGGCCGCTGCCCAACTACACCAACGGGACCGACTACGCCATCCCCGACCACGGCTACATCGAATCGAAGATCGTGGTCAACGACCTCATCGGCAGCGCGCCCGCCTCCATCGAGGTCTACATCGACATCCACCACACCTGGCGGGGCGAGATAAAGGCCGACCTGATCGCCCCGGACGGCAAGGTCTACCCGCTGCGGTCTCCTGACCCCAACGACAGCGCCGACATCATCCACGAGACCTACACCGTCAACGCCAGCGCCTCCCCGGTGAAGGGCACCTGGAAACTGCGCGCCCAGGACGTCGAATGGCTCGACACCGGCTACATCGACAGCTGGACCATCAGGCTGCCCTGCTTCGGCGCCTGGGACGACATCCCCATCCCCGACCCCGGCAGCGCGGACTCCCAGATCGTGGTCGGCTGGATCTCCGGCAAGGCCCCCTCCAACGTGACCGTCTACGTCGAGATCAACCACACCTGGCGCGGCGACCTGAAGCTCGACCTGGTCGCCCCGGACGGCAAGGTCTACCCGCTACGGGCCCCGGCGCCCAAGGACGACGCCGACGTCCTGAACGAGACCTATCACGTCAACGCCAGCACCTCACCAGCCAGCGGCAGCTGGAAGCTACGCGTCGAAGACGTCGCATCCGGCGACAAGGGCTACATCAACGGATGGACTCTGACGCTCTGAACGAACGCGGCGGCTCGGGACACGGAGCTACGTACCGAGCCGCCGCGCACCCTCGACCAGTTCGGCGAGGTCGGCGGCCGCCGCGAAGCCGAGCCGCAGGTAGCCGCCCGGAGCCTCCGCGGCGAAGTAGTCGCGGCCCGCGCTGATGACCACGCCCCGCGCCCGCGCCGCCTCGACGGCGGCGTGGTCGTGGCCCGCGCCCATCCGCACCCACAGGTGCAGCCCTCCGGTGGGGACCTGCCCGGGCACCCAGCCGGGGACCTCGCGCGCCAGCGCGGTGACCAGCGCGGCGCAGCGTTCGCGCAACGCGTTGGCCAGGGCACGCAGGTGCCGGTCCCAGGCCGGGGTGCTGAGCAGCTCGACGGCCGCCTCCTGGAGGGGGCGCGCGATGAAGAAGTCGTCGACCCGCCGCATCGCGCATAGCCGTTCCATCACCGGGCCCCTGGCGATGACCGCGCCGATGCGCAGGCTGGGCGAGGCGGGCTTGGTCAGGGAGGTCACGTAGACCACGGTGCCGTCGCGGTCGTTGGCGACGAGCGCGCGAGGCACCGGCGCGCCGTGCCCGAGGTGGCGCGCGAAGTCGTCCTCGACCAGGAAGGCGCCGGCCGCGCGGGCCACGTCGACCACCTGCCGGCGACGCTCCGGCGAGAGGACGGCGCCGGTCGGGTTGTGGAAGGTCGGCTGGCAGTACAGCAGCCGGGCCCCGGTCGTGGCGAAGGCGTCGGCCAGCAGGTCGGGCCGGATGCCGTCGCCGTCCAGGGGCACAGGCACGGGACGCAGCCCCGCCGCGCGGGCGGCCAACAGCGCGCCCGGATAGCTGGGCGATTCGACCAGGATCGGGCTGCCGGGCGCGGCGATGGCACGGAACACCATGGAAAGGGCGCTCTGCCCGCCGCTGGTGACCAGCACGTCGTCGGGGCCGACGTCGCCGCCGGCCTGCCTGGCGAAGATCGTGCGCAACGGCGCCAGGCCGGCCACCGGCGCGCGATCCCACGCGTCCGGGCGACGGGCCGCGCGTGCCAGAGCGGCGGCCAGCGCCTTGGCAGGCTGCAGGGAGCTGTGCAGGTAGCCGCCGGCCATCGTGATGGCGCCGGGCGGCGGACCGAGCAGCTCGCCCGCCGTCAGCGCGGGCATGCTGCGGTCCGCGAGCACGACCGTCTGCCAGGAGGTGTCCCCCGCGCCGTCGGCGGACCGGTCGCGGCGCGCCGCGACGAAGGTGCCGCTGCCCGGCCGGGTCACCACCGCCCCCTCCGCGGCCAGCAGGGCGAAGGCCCGCGTCACCGTCACGGGGCTCACCCCGTGACGGCGCACCAGGTCGCGGGCGCTGGGCAGCCGGTCGCCGGCGGCCAGCCCGGCGATCTCCGCCCGCAGGCTCGTGACGAGAGCCTCAGTAATGTTACTCTCGGACATGAGAGACCAGAGTAACGCTTCTCCCTTCACCGCGGAAACGCTTCAGACCCTTCGCGACGACACCCCGGGCTGCGCATCGGTCGTGCACTTCAACAACGCCGGCTGCGGCCTGCTCGCCGGGCCGGTGCTCGAGGCGATGCTCGCCCACCTGCGGCTCGAAGCGGCCATCGGCGGATACGAGGCTGCCGCGGCGCGGCAGGCGGAGGTCCGCGACTTCTACGCCGCGACGGCCGGGCTCATCAACTGCTCCCCCGACAACATCGCCTTCGCCGGGAGCGCGACCGACGCCTACACCAGGGCGCTGTCGGCCATCCCGTTCGAGCGCGGCGACGTCATCCTCACCACCCGCAACGACTTCATCTCCAACCAGATCGCCTTCCTGTCCCTGCGCAAGAGGTTCGGTGCGGAGATCGTGCACGCCCCGGACCACGCCGACGGCAGCGGCGTCGACGTCGAGGCGATGGCCGCGCTCATGCGCTCGCGGCGGCCCCGGCTGGTCGCCGTGACCCACGTGCCGACCAACTCCGGCCTGGTCCAGCCGGTCGCGGAGATCGGCCGCCACTGCCGCGAGCTGGAGCTGCTGTATCTTGTCGACGCCTGCCAGACGGTCGGCCAGTACGAGATCGACGTCGAGGAGATCGGCTGCGACCTGCTCACCGCCACGTGCCGCAAGTTCCTGCGCGGGCCGCGCGGCTCGGGCTTCCTGTACGTCTCCGACCGGGTCCTGCGCGCCGGCTACGAGCCGCTGTTCATCGACATGTACGGCGCCCGCTGGGTCGCGCCGGAGCGCTACCGCCCGGTCGAGACCGCCGCGCGCTTCGAGGACTGGGAGTTCCCCTACTCGGCCGTGATCGGCAGCGCGGTGGCCACCAGGTACGCCCTCCAGGTCGGCGTGCACCGCATCGCCGAGCGCACGCCCGCCCTCGGGGCCCATCTGCGTGACCGGCTGGCCGCCGTCCCCGGCGTCCGGCTCCTCGATCGCGGCCCGCGGCCGGCGGCCCTGGTCACCTTCCAGATCGAGGGCTGGCAGCCGCAACCCTTCAAGGAGGCCATGGACGCGCGGGGGATCAACTCCGCCCTCAGCTTCCGCGAGTTCGCCCAGTACGACTTCGGCGACAAGGACGTGGAGTGGGCCCTTCGCCTGTCACCGCACTACTACAACACCGAGGAGGAGGTGGACCGGGTCGCCGCCGCGGTCGCCGAGCTCAGCCTCGCCACCGCCCGGCGGTGACGGGCGGCGGGCCCGCGCTCAGAAGTACGTGGGCAGGCGGGGCGTGTAGTGCTCCTCCAGCGAGCCGACCTCCTCGTCGGTGAGCTTGACGTCCAGCGCCGCGACCGCGTCGGCCAGATGGCGCGGCTTCGTGGCGCCCACGATGGGAGCGCTGACGACCGGGTTGTGCAGCACCCAGGCCATGGCCACCTGCGCCATCGAGACGCCACGCGCCACCACCCTGAAGGAGATGCACCGATGACCGGCTGGACGAGCGAGGAGCTCACCGCGATCGCGAACGCGGAGGAGCTGGATCTGGCCTCCCGGCGCGGCGACGGCACGCTGCGCGCCCCGGTGACGATGTGGGTCGTCCGCCACGGCGACGGCCTGTACGTCCGCTCCATGCACGGCCGCGCCTGCGCCTGGTACCGCGGCACCCGGACGCGCCACGAAGGCCACATCTCGGCCGGCGGCGTCGTCAACCCCGAGGCCCGCGCCGCCACGGTCAGACTCCTGCCCGGCTCCTGACCGGCGGGGTTGCCCCGTCCAGATCTAGACGTTTAATATCCAGGATTATGCGGATGAGCGAGGGCGTGGAGTGGGCCCTGCACAGCTGCCTGAACCTGACGTGGGTGGAGCAGGACGAGGCCATGACCGCCGCCCGGCTGGCGGCCTTCTACGAGCTGCCCGCGGCGTACCTGAACAAGCAGCTCCAGGCGCTGGCACGGGCGGGCATCGTCACCTCCACCCCCGGCCCCCGCGGCGGGTTCCGGCTGGCCCGGCCGCCGGAGCGCATCACGTTGCTCGACGTGGTCACCGCGATCGAAGGGCCGGGCGAGGCCTTCCGCTGCGAGGAGGTGCTGCGGAAGGGACCGACCGGCCGGGCGGACGTCGACTACCGCAAGGCGTGCGTCGTCTCGCAGGCCATGCGGCAGGCCGAGCTCGCCTGGCGCAAGGAGCTGGCCGGCCAGACGCTGGCCGACATCAAGGCGACGGTGGAGCGCCGCTCCCCCGGCACCCCCGCGGCGACGCGCGACTGGTTCGCGACCCGCCGCCCGTGAGCGGCCCTGCCCCTGGGCGGCCCTGCCGCTTACCACAATTCTGGATATCAAATATCCAGACCATCCAGAATAAGGAGATCCAGCAATGCGCATGAGCATTCGCAAGCCCGCCGCCGACGGCCTGAAGGCGATGTACGCGCTGGAGGCGTACATCAACGCCTCCCCCGTCCCCCGCGCCACGCTCGACCTGCTGCGGTTGCGCGTCAGCCAGATCAACGGCTGCGGCTTCTGCGTGGACATGCACGCCCGCGAGGCCCGGGAGGCGGGCGTGCCGGGGCGGCAGGTCGACGCGGTCGCGGCCTGGCGGGACACCCCGTTCTTCTCCGACGAGGAACGCGCCGCCCTCGCGCTCGCGGAGGCGGCCACGCGGGTCGCCGACAACCCCGACGGCGTCCCCGACGCGGTGTGGCGGGCCGCCGCGGAGCACTACGACGAGGAGGCGCTGGCCGCCCTGGTCATGGCGATCTCCGCGATCAACGCCTGGAACCGCATCAACATCACCCTCCGCAACGCCCCGGCGTAGCACCGCACTATCGAGCAAACGCTTGGTAGAGTCGGTGCGTGCTGCTCGATGACAAGGTCGTGGTCGTCACCGGGGCGGGCCCCGGGCTGGGGCGGACCCTGGCGCGCCTGCTGGGCGAGGAGGGCGCCAGGGTCGTCGTGGCCGCCCGCACCGAGGCCACCGTCGAGCGGACCGCCGCCGAGGTGCCGGGCGCGCTGGCCGTGCCCGCCGACGTGACCAGGATCGAGGACGTACGGCGACTCGCCGGTACGGTGATCGACCGGTTCGGCCGGGTGGACGTGCTGGTCAACGCCGCCTTCCCCGGGTCGCACCGCAGGAACGTGCTCGACATGTCCGACGGCGACCTCGAGTCCTGGCGCGCGGCCGTCGAGACGGGCGGCTACGGCACCCTGCTGGCCTGCAGGTTCATCGCGCCGCACATGGTGGCCCGGCGCTCCGGCTCAATCGTCAACATCACCTCCATGTCCTCCCGCAAGGGCTACGCGGGGCGCAGCGACTACGCCGCGGGCAAGGCCGCCGCGCACCTGCTGTCCCACTGCCTCGCCGACGAGCTCGGCCCGTACGGGGTGCGGGTGAACTGCGTCGCCCCCGGCTGGATCGCCGGCGACGGGCTCGACGACTGGATGCGCACACGGGCCGCGGCGGAAGGCGTGACGTTCGAGGAGATCCTCGCCCGCGACGTCTCGGCGATGGCGCTGCGCCGCATCGCCACCGAGGAGGACGTGGCCCGCGCCGTCATCTACCTCGCCTCCGACCACGCCAAAGCCCTCACCGGCGCCACCGTGGACGTCAACGGCGGCCAGCTGTTCACGTGAAAATGTGATCTTGTCTGTGGCCCTGGAAGTGATCACACTACGGTTCAAGGCTCGGGCGTCGAACGAGGAGAACCTCAGTGGCCAATGCCTGGATGACCACCCCTTTGACCTGGCTCGTACGGATGGGTGCCGCGTGCGTCCTGGCCGCCCCCGCGCTGTCACCCGCCGCCGCGTCGGCCCTGGCCACGCCCACGGCGCCACTCCAACCCCTGAGCCTGACGGGCCTCGACCTGCGCGCCCGGTCCGACCCGTACACCGTGCCGCTCACGGCGGAGTACGAGCAGGTGGGCATCGGCGGGGCGCTCAGCGGGACCGACCGCGTCGCGCTGCCCGGCAACGACGACCCCGACTGCGCCGCCCGGGCGGCCTACCTGCCACGGGTGCCGGTCCGCTCCTGGTTCTGCTGGAACGCCGCCGCCCAGGGCGACAAGGCGGACCTCCCGCACTCCCCCTGGGTGCCGCAGGGGCTGGCCACCTCGGGCGAGGCCCAGCTCGACGGCACCCCGACCGGCAGTGAGCACCGGGCGCTCATCACCAGCTGGGCCTGGCTGAACTCGCCCGACCCGGACAACCCCGACTACCGCGACAACTCCGTGAACCTGTCCGTGGTCGACCTCGACGATCGCCGCTACCGCAACGTCCTGCCCGTGTGGGTCGACGGGCAGGGGAAGCTGCGGCGCATCTACGGGCACGGCGGCGGCCTGGCCTGGTACGGCCCCTACCTGTTCATGACCTCCAGCACCAACTGGAACGGCTACTCGGGCCCCGACTCCACGTACAACACCATCCGGGTGTTCGACACCCGCAAGATCTACCGCAAGCGGGACGGCAGCGGCGGCGACTACAGATACGTCATCCCCGAGGTGCGCCACTACATCACCCCCATCCGCCTGGACTACGTCTCCCTGGACCGCCACAGCTCCGGCGGCGCCAGCCTGATCGCGGGCACCTACAAGGCCTCCAGCGGCTCCACGGGCTCCCCGGCCGGCACCAAACTGGTCCGCTACCGGTTCCAGCCGCCCCCGGACGGCGACTACCGCCTGATCAACGCGCCCGTGCAGGCCTGGGTGTCCACCGTCCCGGCCGACCCCGCCGACGCCATCAGCGACGTGCAAGGCGTCCAGTCCGACGGCGACCTCCTCTACATCAACATGGCGGCCGGCTCGCACCCCGGCCCCGACCCGAGAAGGCGCTTCGCCACCGTGAACGTCGCCACCACGCCCCGGACGATCAGCGCCCACACGAGCTGGGCGTACCGGCCGGAGGACCTGTCCCAGTGGTACGCCACCGGCGAGCTGTGGGGGCTCACCGAGGGCGAGGAGGAACGGGTCGTCTTCTCCGTCGCCATCGCCGACGTCGATCCCGCCTGAACCCCCCTTTCGACGCCGGCGTCCTCCCCGGCGAAATCTTGATGGTCCCGGGTTAAGGACATCGCCATTCGCCGGGCGTCCCGGTGGAGGAACCGTCGCGAGTCTGCTGGAGTGAGGTCCGGGAGGTGACCGATGCCCCAGGACAAACCGATTCTCGTCACGGGCGCCGCCGGCAGCGTCGGAGCGGTCGGCCGGACCGTCGTGGAGACGCTGCGGCGTCGGGGGCTCCCGGTCCGGGCGCTGGTCCACCGCGAGGACGAGCGCGCCGAGGCGCTGCGGGCCACGGGCGCCGAGGTCGTCGTCGCCGACATGACGCGCGCCGCCGACGTCGTGCCCGCCATGCGCGGCGTCGGCCGGGTGTTCTTCAGCATGAGCGTCTCGCCGTCGTACCTGGAGGCCGCCGTCACCATGGCGACCGTGGCCCGCCAGACCACCGGCATCGGGGCGTTCGTCAACCTCTCGCAGATGACCGTCTCCGGGATGACCACCACGAGCACGGAGGAGTCGCGCCAGCAGCGGCTGCACTGGCTCGCCGAGCAGGCGCTCACCTGGTCCGGGCTGCCTCTGGTCGTCGTCCGGCCCACGGTGTTCCTCGAACACCCCTTCTTCACCCTCTTCGCCGCCGCCTCCATAGCCGAGCGGGACGAGATCCGCCTGCCGTTCGGGGGCGCCCATACCTCGCCGGTCGCGGCGGGCGACGTGGCGGAGGTGGTCGCGACCATCCTGGCCGCCCCGTCGCCGCACGTCGGGAAGGTGTACGAGCTCACCGGACCGCGCTCGGAGGACATGAACGCCGTGGCGGCGGAGTACTCCGAGGCCCTGGGGCGGCGCATCACGTACGCGGACATGTCGCTGAAGGAGTGGATCGAGCACGACCTCCGCAAGGCGAAGCTGCCGGAACACCTGGCCGAGCACATCGCCACCATGGCGCGGCTGCACGCGCGGGGCCGCTACGCCCGCCTCACCCACGACGTCGAGACCGTCACCGGACGGCCGGCGACGAGCGTCAAGAACTTCGTCGCCGGCCACGCGGCCCTCTTCGGCGGCACCCGGGTTGGCTCCGGGGGCCTCGGGTAGCGATCATCGGAGGATGCCGAGGAATGCGCTGGACCGGGCGCGTGACCTGTGGGCGGGCCTGGCCGGCACCCCCGTCACGTTTCCCGCGAGCGGGGACGTGAACGTCGTGGTCTCGCCCGGGTCGTCGTTGTGCCCTCCGGGATGGACGGGCGTCGTCGCGCTGGGCGGGGCGATCCTGGCCACCGTGCCCGACGCCGGCCTGGCCGAGCCGGTGCGGAGCGCGCTGCCTGACCTCGGTCACACCGACCTCGCCCGGCTCCCGGAGCGCCTGCCGGTCCTGCACGTCCTGGGCCCGGCGACACTCGCCTACCTGGACGCCGGTGACTTCGTCGCGGCCCCCGCCACCGCCGAGGTCGAACGCCTGCCGGCCGATCACCCGGCGATCCGGGCCCTGCTGGCCTCGGTGCCGGAGGAGGACGCGGACGAGTCCGGCCTGGAGGAGATCGCCTCGGCCGCCTGCGCCGTCCGCGAGGGCGGGGACGTCGTCGCCGCCGCCGGCTTCCGTCCCTGGCTGGACACGGCCGCGCATGTGAGCGTTCTGACCGCGCCGCGGTGCCGCGGCCGGGGGCTGGCCCGCCTGGCGGCCTCCGCGGCGGTCGCCGACGCGCTGGCGATCGGGCTGCTGCCGCAGTGGCGGGCACGTCCGGAACAGTCGCGGCGCGTCGCCCGCGCGCTCGGCTTCCGGGAGCACGGCGCGCAGATCAGCATCCGGCTCTAGGACCGGTCGCGGGCCGGCGATCCGGCGAGTGCGGTCGTTTATACACCACGGATATACCCTCAGAGTATAGTCTCGGGCCATGAGCGTTCCCCTTGCGCTGCTCGGCCTCCTGGAGCGGGAGCCGAGCCATGGTTACGACCTGAAACGCGACTACGACACCTACTTCGGCGGGGGCAGATCCCTGCCGTTCGGCCAGGTGTACTCCACGCTCGCCCGCCTGGCCAGGGACGGCAAGATCGCCGCCGGGCAGAGCGAGCCGGGCGACGGCCCCGACCGCAAGCGCTATGCCATCACCCCGGTCGGCCGGAACGAGGTGGAGAAGTGGCTGGCCGAGCCGGTCGCGGCCGAGCCGTACCTGCAGACGGTGTTGTTCACGAAGGTCGTGCTGGCGCTGATGCTGGGCCGCGACGCGGCGGGCTACCTCGACGCCCAGCGCGCCACGCACCTGCGGCGGATGCGGGAGCTCTCCGAGATCAAGCGCGGCGGCGCGCTGATCGACACGCTCCTCGCCGACCATGCCCTGTTCCGGCTGGAGGCCGACCTGCGGTGGATCGACGTCACCCAGGCCAGGCTGGGGGCGCTGGCGGAAACGGTGCGCGAACGATGATCGTCGACGCACTGCTGCGGGCCGAGGGCATCAGCCGCTCCTTCGGCAGCACGCCCGCGCTGCGGGAGGCCGGCCTGTCGGTGGCCGCGGGCGAGGTCCTGGCCATCATGGGGCCCAGCGGTTCCGGCAAGTCGACGCTCCTGCACTGCCTGGCCGGGATCTTCACCCCGGACACCGGCGAGGTCTGGTTCGACGGGCGGCGGCTCGACACGCTGGACGACGGTCGCCGCAGTGAGCTGCGGCGCACCGCCTTCGGGTTCGTCTTCCAGTTCGGCCAGCTCGTGCCCGAGCTGACGGTGGCCGACAACGTGGCGCTGCCGCTGCTGCTCGGCCGTACCAGGCGCAAGCACGCCTACGCGCGGGCCGCGTCCTGGCTGGAGCGGCTGGAGCTGGGCGGGCTCGGCGGCCGGCGTACCGGTGAGCTGTCGGGCGGGCAGGCGCAGCGGGTGGCCATCGCCCGCGCGCTGGTGACGAAGCCGCGCGTCATCTTCGCCGACGAGCCGACCGGCGCGCTCGACTCGCTGACCGGCGAGCACGTGATGGACCTGCTGGTGGGCCTGGCCCGTGAAGAGGGCGCCACCGTGATCGTGGTGACGCACGACGCCCGGGTGGCCGCCTGCGCCGACCGCGAGGTCGTGGTGCGCGACGGCAAGGTCACCGACCCGTACGCCGGCGGGGTCCTCCGATGATCCTGCTGGGGCTGCGGCTGTCGCTGCGCAGCGGCAGGGAGACGGCGGCCCGGCTGGCGCTGATCGTGGCCGGGGTGGCGGTCGGCGTCTCGGTGCTGCTGGCGACGTTATCGCTGTTCAACGCCTTCCAGGCCACCGGCGACCGGCCCTGCTGGGAGTGCACGCGCGGCACGGCGCCCAGCGGCTGGGCCCTGGACGCCGCCGGCGACGGCGCCCTGTGGAACTTCCGCGAGGACTTCTACGCGGGCCGGACAATCACCAGGCTCGACGCCGCCGCGCTCGGTGACCGGGCGCCGGTCATCCCCGGCCTGTCCCGCATGCCCGGCCCCGGCCAGTACTACACCTCCCCCGCGCTGGCCGGGCTGCTGGACTCGGCGCCGCGCGGGCAACTCGCCGCCCGCTTCCCCGGGGCGCGGGCGGGCCTGATCGGCCGGGCCGCGCTGGCCGGGCCCGACGAGCTGGTCATCGTCGTGGGCGGGACGCCGCAGCAGGTCGCCGCCATGATCGGCACCCGGCAGGTCGACACGGTCGCCACCGAGCCGGCGGTCGACCAGAGCGCGGACGTCTACCGGTTCGGGTTCGGCATCGCCGCCGTCGGGCTGATCGTCCCGCTGCTGGTGCTGGTGGGCACCGCCACCCGGCTGGCCGCCGCCCGCCGAGAGACGCGCTTCGCGGCGATCCGGCTGGTCGGCGCCACCTCCCGGCAGATCAACGTCCTCGCCGCGGTGGACGCCGCGCTGGGCGCGCTGCTCGGCGCCCTGGCCGGCGTCGTGCTCTTCCAGCTGGTACGGCCGGTCGTGGCCGGGATCCGGATCACCGGTTCGCGCTTCTTCCCCGAGCTGGCCGTCCCGAGCCCCTGGCAGTACGCGGCCGTACTCGTCTGCGTGCCCCTCGTCGCGGCCGGCGCCGCCCTGTGGTCGCTGCGCCGGGTGCGGATCTCGCCGCTCGGCGTGGCCAGGAAGGCCGCCCCGCCGCCACCGAGGGCGTGGCGGGTGATCCCGCTCCTCGCCGGGCTGGGGCTGTTCGCGGGCCCGGCGTTCCAGGACGGCAAACCCGACACCCTGCTGGCCAACGCGGGGATCGCGCTCGTCATGGCCGGTCTCGTGCTGGCCGGGCCGTGGCTGACGATGCTCGGCGCGCGCCTGGCCGCCCGCCTGACCCGCGGCGCGGCGACGCTGCTGGCCGCGCAGCGCCTGGCCGCCGACCCGAAGACGGCCTTCAGGTCGGTGAGCGGGCTGGTGCTGGCCGTGTTCATCGGGACGACGATCGCGGCCCTCGTGCCCACGGTGGTCACGGGCCAGCAGGCCGTGGCCGGCGGCACGCTCAACAACGTGCTGGGCGCCACGCTCTGGCGGCCGGGCATCGCGAGCCTGTCACCGCGGGCGGCGGCGGACCTGCTCGCCCAGGTGCGTGCCCAGCCCGGCGTGGACGTGCTGCCGATCTACGCCAGGGCGGATCTGGAGCACCTGCGCCCGCCGCCCGACGGCTCGCCGCCCGCGACCTCCGTCGTCGAGTGCTCGAGCCTGGCCCGCTTCCCCGTGCTCGGCCGGTGCCCTGAGGGCGCGCAGGCCGTGCTGGGCCGGTTCGACCGCGTCGTCGGCGCCGACAACCCCCTCACCATCGACAGGCTCCTCCCGCTGGCCGGCCCAGCCAGCGAGTCCGCCTCCGCCGCCGGGCTGGACCTGATGGCCGTCATGATCCGCACGGGCGACGCGGCGACGCTGGAGCGGCTGCGTACCGTGGTGGCCGGCTACACCGCGCAGGCGCCGATGACCTTCGCCGAGGTCGCCCAGGTCAGGGCCGACCTGTACGCCAGAGCGGAGAGCATCGCGCTGGCCATGGTCGCGCTCACGCTGGTCGCGGGCGGCTGCAGCCTCGTGGTGGCGGTCGGCGGCGGGCTGGTGGAGCGCAGGCAGCCGTTCACGCTGCTGCGGCTGGCCGGCACGCCCACGCGGACCCTGGCCACGGTGGTGCTGCTGGAGTCGGCACTGCCGCTCGTCCTGGCCGCCGTGCTCGCCGCCGGTGCCGGCTTCGGCGTGGCCGAGCCGGTCATCGGCCAGCTCGCGATGAAGGGCGCCTCGCTGGCGATGCCCGGGCCGGTCTACTTCGCGTCTCTCGGCGGCGGCCTGGCCGCCTCCCTCCTGGTGATCCTCACCGCCCTCCCGCTGCTCAAGCGCATGACCGCGCCCGACAACGCGCGTTTCGAATAGGAGTTGCGATGAAGCTGAAATCGGCCGCGCTGATCGCGCTGGCCCTGGTCGCCGCCGTGGTGGTGGCGGTGCGTACCGACGCGCCGGCCCTGGCGGACGACGGCCGCTACTCCGCCGAGATCCGGCGCACCGAGTACGGCATCCCCCACATATCCGCCAGAGACCACGGCGGGCTCGGATTCGGGTACGGCTACGCCTTCGCCCAGGACAACCTCTGCGTGCTGGCCTCCTGGGTGGTGACGCTGCGGGGCGAGCGGTCCCGGTACTTCGGCCCCCGGGCGGAGTCCGACGACCCGGTCCGCCCGGTCGCCAACCTGGTCAGCGACGTCTACTACAAGAGCGTCGCCGACTCCGGAGTGGTGGCGCGGCTGCTGGCCCGGCGCGCGCCGCTGGGCCCGAGCGACGAGCTGCGCCGGCTCGTCGACGGCTACGTCGCCGGGTACAACCGCTACCTTGAGCAGACCGGCGTGGCGAACCTGCCGGATCCCACCTGCCGGGGCAAGGCCTGGGTCGGCCCCATCACCGCGACCGACATGTGGAACAACCTCCTCGACCTCAGCCGGATGGTCGGCATCGCCGGGATGAAGGAGTACGTCGTCGGGGAAGCCGAGGCCGAAGGGCCGGAGCGCAGGCCCGCCGCGGGCAGCAACGCCTGGGCGCTCGGCCGCCGGGCGACCCGCGACGGCCACAGCATGGTGCTGGCCGACCCGCACTTCCCCTGGAACGGGATCCGCCGCTTCTACCAGGTGCAGCTGACCATCCCCGGCGTGCTCGACGTCTCCGGCGGCAGCCTGTACGGCACGCCGGTCGTCCAGATCGGTCACAACGCGACCGTGGCCTGGGCCCACACGGTCTCCCACGCCCAGCGCTTCAACCTCTACCGGCTCGACCTCGTGGACCGCACCAGCTATCGCGTGGACGGCCGGGCCGAGCCGATGGGCCGCCAGGAGGTGCAGGTGACCCTGCAGGACGGCACCGTCGTGGGCCACACCCTCTACACCTCGCGCTACGGCCCGGTGCTGGCCGCCGGGCAGACCGACAAGGTCGCCTACGCGCTGGCCGACGTCAACGCCGGCAACCTGCGCCCGGCCGACGAGTGGCTGGCGATGGCCAGGGCGCGGGACCTCACCCAGCTGCGCGCCACCCAGAGCACGTATCAGAGCATGCCGTTCGTCCACACGCTCGCCACCGACGTCGGCGGGAACGCCTACTTCGCCGACACCTCGATGGTGCCCCATGTCACCGACGCCCAGGCGGAGCGCTGCGGCAAGCCCTCCCCCATCCCGGGCCTGGAGGAGTACGTCCTGGACGGCTCGACCTCCGCGTGCCTGTGGGGCAAGGACCGCGACGCCGTCGTGCCCGGCATCTTCGGGCCCGGCAGCCAGCCGAGGCTGACCCGCGCCGACTACGTGGCCAACTCCAACAACACCTTCTGGATGACGAACCCGTCGGCGCCGCTGACCGGCTACCCGCGCGCGTTCGGCAAGGCGCGTACCGAGCTGGAGCCGCGCCCCCGCGTCAGCCTGGACATGATCGCCCGGCGGCTGTCCGGGGCCGACGGGCTCGGCGCTCCCGGCTTCACCCTGGAGACGCTGCAGGGCAGCGTGCAGGGCAAGCGCAACTACACCTTCGAGCTCATGCGCTCGGACCTGGCGAAGCTGTGCCGCAACAGCACCCTGACCACGTCCGACGGCAAGCGGATGGAGGTGCGCGAGGCCTGCCGGACGCTGCGCGAGTGGAACGGGCGAGCCACCCTGGACGGCCGGGGGGCCATCCTGTGGCGCGAGTTCTTCCAGCGGCTGGGACGCCCCACCAGGCCGGGAGACCCCGTCTACAGCCCTTGGCGGGTGCCGTTCGATCCCGAGCGCCCGCTGGCCACTCCTCGGGGTCTCAAGAGCGACGACCCGGTCGTACGGCTGGCCCTGGCCGATGCCGTGGCCGCTTTCCAGGCCGACGGCATCCCCCTCACGCTCACCCCGGGCCAGGCGCAGCACTACTCCTCGGTCCCGATTCCCGGCTGCACCGAAGGGGAGGGCTGCTTCGACAGGGTACGCATGCGCGGCAAGCTCGGCGCGGACGGGCGCTACCCGGAGGTGGACACCGGCTCGACCTTCATGATGGCCGTCGAGCTCACCCCCGCCGGGCCGCGTACGCGCACCATCCTCACCTATTCGCTGTCCGCCAACCCCAGCTCGCCGCACCACACGGACCAGACAGTCCTGTTCTCGCGCGGCCAGTGGGTCACCGAGCGCTTCACCGAGGCCGAGATCGCCGCCGACCCGCGGCTGAGGACTTCCACGGTGCACGGGTGACAGCCTGAACCGTCAGCGGTCCCCGGTAAGGCCGAGGCGGGCGGCCAGCCTGGTCCGTACCGGATCGTCGCCGGGCCGGTCGATCTCGTCGAGGATGTCCAGCGCGGCCCGCCACTCCTGGCGGGCCGCCGCTTCGTCACCGGCGGACCGGTGGGTGTCGCCGAGGTTGAGCAGGCACGCCGCCTCCTCCATGCGGTCCCCCGCCTCCCGGAACAGCCGGAGAGCGTGCCGGTAGCGGCTGACGGCCTGGTCGTGGTCGCCGGCGCGGTGGTAGGCGTAGCCCAGGCTGTCCAGGGCGGCCGCCTGGCCGTACGGGTCGCCGAGCGCCTCGAACAGGGCGACGGCCTGCTCGCAGTGGTCGATGGCCTCGCGGTGGTGCCCGAGTTCGGCGTGCTCCCAGCCGACGGAGTTGAGAATGTCGGCGGTGCTGCTCTTGTCGCCCAGGTCCCGGTACAGCTCGAGCGCCCGCTGGGCGTGCGCGAGCGCCTGGCTGTGGCGCTTCTGAGCGCTGAACACCATGGTGAGGCTGTGGTTCGCCCGAGCCTGGAGCGCCAGGTCGCCGAGCCGGCCGGCCAGGTCGAGTGCCTGATCGAGATGGAGGCGGGCGTCGTCGTACCGGCCGAGCCGCAGATGGGTGCGGGCGATGGTCTGGTGCGCCCGGCACTGTGCGACGAGGTCGTCCTGGTCCCGGGCGGCCTCCAGGGCGGCCTGCTGCGTGGTGAGGATGTCCTGCCAGCGCCCCTGGCGGTTGAGGAAGTCGGCCAGCGACCAGGCCAGCTGCCAGGCGTGCGTGGCCAGCCCGGCGTCGGCGGCCCGCCTGACCGCCCACAGCAGCACCTGGTTCTCGGCGGCGAGCCAGTCTGCCGCCTGCTGCTGGTCGCGCAGGACGACCGGGACGGCGCCGGGGGCGAGGGGTTCGGTCAGCTCGATCGCCCGCCGGTTGGGGTAGAACAGCAGGGCCGCCGCGTGCGCGGTGTGCAGGTAGTGGTCGAGCAGGCGGCGCAGCGCCGCGTCGCGCTCGGCCTCGGTGTCCTCGGCGTACGCCCGTTCGGTCGCGTAGTCGCGCAGCAGGTCGTGGAGGGCGAAGCGGCCGGGAGCGTGCTCGGTGACCAGGTGCGCGCGGACGAGCCCGGCCATGGGCCGCCGGGCGTCCGCGCCCA
Organism: Nonomuraea sp. NPDC050451; assembly: GCF_044458585.1. Taxonomy (NCBI): domain Bacteria; kingdom Bacillati; phylum Actinomycetota; class Actinomycetes; order Streptosporangiales; family Streptosporangiaceae; genus Nonomuraea; species Nonomuraea sp. NPDC050451. Next base: position 47,066 of record NZ_JBITHZ010000001.1, on the reverse strand, counting down.
TGAGGCTGGCCGCGGCGGGCGGCGGGATGTCCGGTCCCGGGTGCAGGGCCAGTAATCGGAACAGCCGGGCCGCCTCCGGCTCCAGCGCGCGGTACGAGGCGGCGAACACGGTCCGCAGGTCGGCCGACAGCTCGCCGGCGTCCAGCGCGTCGAGCCGGGTGGACTCCGCGCGCAGCTCCTCGGCCAGGGACGCGAGCGGGAGCCACGGGCTCATCAGGGCGCGGGCCGCGATGATGCTCAGCGCCAGCGGCAGCCCGGCACAGCGCTCCACCAGGGCGGCCACCGCCTCCGGCTCGGCGTCGACCCGCTCGGACCCCAGGTGGTGCAGCAGCAGCCGGCGGGCTTCGGCGGCGTCGAGCACGTCCAGCGGCACGTGGCGGGCGTCGTGGCCGGCGATCAGCCCGGGGAGCTGGTTCCGGCTGGTGACCAGCACGGTGCAGGAGGGCGTGCCCGGTAGCAGGGGGACGACCTGGGCGGTGTCGCGGGCGTTGTCGAGCACGATCAGCAGGCGTTTGCGGGCGCTCAGGCTGCGGTAGAGCGCCGTCTGCTCCTCCGGCCGCTGCGGGACGGCGGCGGGATCCGCGCCGAGCGCGCTCAGCAGCAGGCGCAGGGCCGTCTCCACCGGCATCGGCGCGTTCCCGGCGTCGAACCCGCGCAGGTCCAGGTAGATCTGTCCGTCCGGGAAGCGGTCCACGTGGTGGTGCGCCCAGTACAGGGCCAGCCAGGTCTTGCCGATGCCGCCGTACCCGCCGATGGCGGAGATCATCGCCACTCGATCGGTGGTGTCGCCGGTCAGCGCGTCGTCGAGGGTGGCCAGCTCGCGCGGGCGTCCGACGAACACCGGCGGCGGCGCGGGCAACTGGCGCGGCACCACGACCCCGGCGGATGCGGGCGTGGACGCGGGGGCGGATTCGGCGGGGGCGGGCGCCACTGCGGCGGTGAGCATCTGGTGGTGCAGCATCCGCAGGTCGGGGCCGGGGTCGACGCCGAGGTCGGCGGCCAGCCGCTTGCGGATCCGCTCGTACTGCTGGAAGGCCTCGCCCTGGCGGCCGCTGCGGTACAGGGCGAGGATCAGCTGGGCGGCCGGGCGTTCGTCCAGCGGGTGTTCGGCCGCCAGGGACTCCAGGGCGCCGAGGAGGGCGGCGTGGCCGCCTCGGCGCAGCCGTACGTCGTGGTAGGCCAGGCGCGCGGCCAGCCGCTCGCCCTGCAGGACGTGCCGCTGCGCCCGCGCCCACGAGGTGTCCAGGTCGGCGAAGGGCTCGCCGCGCCACAGGTCCAGAGCCTGCTCGTACAGGCGTTCGGCGGTGGCGTCGTCGCCCGTGCGGGCCCGGTTCCGCAGGTCGCGGAAGCGGTGCAGGTCCACCGCGCTCTCGTCGGCCCGCAGCAGGTAGCCGCCGCCGCTGCGGCGGATGCCGCCGTCCCAGGCCGCCGGCAGGGACGTACGCAGCCGGGACAGGTAGCTCTGCAGGGTCGCGGTCGGCCGGCGCGGCGGATCCTCCCCCCACACGCAGTCGGTCAGCTGGTCGAGGGACACCGGCTGGTTGACCTTCACCAGCAGCGCCGCCAGCACACTTCGCTGCCTGGCCGGCCCCAGCTCGATCGCCTGGCCGTTCACCCAGGCGCAGATCTCGCCCAGCACGCCGAAATCGACTCGTAGCACGCTTCCGTCAACCCTCCAGAGACCGGCTCACCATCCACCCCGTCTGGATGCTCGCACGCCGCAGGGCGCCCCGCACCACCACCTGCGTGAGCGGAGCAATGGGGCGTGTGCTCTGGGTAGCTATACTCGGTACATATACCCCAATATGCACAATTTTCCCCCGAATCGACGCTGACGACCCGGCGACGTGGTGAGGGGATGGGATGGGCGAACAGCGTACGCAGGGCCCGCGGACCATGTGGGCGGACCAGGTTTCCGAGGAGCGAAGACGGCTGCTCGCGGAGGTCGGTGACGATCTGTGGGGGATCGAGCTCCTGCGGTTCGCGCTCCAGCAGGCGGTGGCCGATCTTGCCGGGCTGGGCGGGATGGTGCACCTCGGGAGCCCCGGCCACGGCGGCGGGCTGCGTCTCGTCGTGACCAGCGGACTGCCCCCCGCGCTCACCCACGCGTGGGAGCGCGTCGACGGCAACGGCCCGCTCGCCCCGGCCCGCGCTTTCCGGAACGCCGCGTCCGTCCGGGTGCCCATGGCGAACGTCGCCGCCGGCATCCCCCAGCAGGGCCCCGCCACGACCGACGCCCGGTCCTGGCCCGACGGCACGGCGATGACGGCCGTCCCGCTGCTCGGCCCGGCGGGGCCGGTCGGCGCGCTGTCGATCGTGACGGCCTCCTCCCACGAGCCCTCGTCCGGCCAACGGGCCTTTCTCGACCTGCTGAGCCGATGGGTGGGCGAGCGCCTGGGCAAGTCGCCCGGCTCGGGACCCGCGGGCGGGCAGGGCGGGTCCGCCGGCTCGCACCTGCCACAGCACCTGGAGACCATCGGCACGTGGGACTGGGACATCCGGACCGGTGACGTCATCTGGAACGACGCGATGCTCACCCTGCTCGGCATCGAGCCGGGCACCTTCGACGGACGCATCGAGACCTGGATGGCCATGGTCCATCCCGAGGATCTGCCGTGGGTGCTGGCCGACATCGACGAGGCCATCCGCGCGGGCAGGTTGTACAGCACCGAGTACCGGGTGTGCCGCCCGGACGGGACGGACGCCTGGGTGCGGGCCCGCGGCCGGTTGCTGGTCGACGAGAACGGCGAGCCGGCGCGCATGGTCGGCACGCTGTGGGACATCACCAAGACCCATGACGACCTCGAGGCGGTGGCGGGGCCGGAGACGGCCCATACCGAGCGCGCGGCCCTGGAGCGGTCCGCCCGCATCAAGCAGCTGACCAGGGCGCTGGCCGAGGCGGTCACCGTTCGGGACGTCGTCGACGCCTCCGCAGAGCACATCCTGCCGGCGTTCGGCGCCGCCGGTCTCATGCTCACCTTCCTGGAGGGCGACCACCTACGGCCGGTCGGGTTCATCGGGTACTCGCAGAAGTTCGTCGACCGGGTGACCCGGATACCCGCCGCCGGAGGGCTCCCGATCGCGCAGACCCTGCGGGAGCGTACGCCGCTGTTCGTCAACTCCGTCGAGGAGTACATCGAGCGCTACCCCGCCACGGCCGACCTGCCGGCGGCGGGCGGCAAGAAGGCGTGGGCCTTCCTCCCGCTGATCGCCTCGGGACGCCCCGTCGGCAGCTGCGTCGTCTCCTTCACCGAGCCGCGCCAGTTCACGGGTGAGGAGCGCGACCTGCTCACCACGCTCAGCGGGCTGGTCGCCCAGGCCATGGAACGGGCCCGCCTGTACGACAGGGAGCACACGCGCGCCCAGGAACTGCAGCGCGGGCTGCTCCCGCGCGAGCTGCCCCGCCTGCCCGCGGTCACCGCCGCCGCCCGCTATCTGCCCGCCGGCAAGGACATGGAGGTGGGCGGCGACTGGTACGACGTCATCCCGCTGTCGGCGGACCGGGTCGCCATCGTCATCGGCGACGTCATGGGACACGGCGTGACCGAGGCGGCCACCATGGGCCGCCTGCGCACGGCGGTCCGCACCCTGGCCGACCTGGAACTGCCTCCCGACGAACTGCTCACCCACCTCAACGACGTGGTCAGCGACCTCGGCGACGACTTCTACGCCACCTGCCTGTACCTGGTCTACGACGCCACCACCCGCTCCTGCGTGCTCACCCGCGCCGGCCATCCGCCGCCCGCCGTCGTCCACCCCGACGGCAGCGTGCACTTCCCCGACGCCGATCCGAACTCGCCCCTCGGCGCCGCCACCCCGCCCTTCGACACCGTACGGATGGAGCTGCCCGAAGGCAGCCTGCTGGTGCTGTACACCGACGGCCTGGTCGAATCCGCCACCCTCGACATCGACCAGGGCATAGCCGATCTCGCCAAGGCGCTGGGCGACGCGGTCCCGGGGATCCCGCCCGCGGCGACGTGCCGGCACCGGGACCGGGACGGGACCCCGCTCCACTGCGCCGAGTGCCTCGAATCCCTGTGCGACAGCCTCACCGCCACCCTGCTGCCCGGCAGGCAGGGCACCGCCGACGACGCGGCCCTGCTGGTCGTCCGCACCCATGCGCTGCCGAAGGACGACATGGCCAGCTGGCCGCTGCCCGAACACCCCAAGGCCGCCGGTGAGGCCCGCGAACACGTCCGCGCCCAGCTCAGCGCCTGGCACCTGGACGACCTGTCGATGACCACCGAACTGCTGGCCAGCGAGCTGGTCGGCAACGTCGTCCGCCACGCCAAGGGCCCCATCCACCTGCGCCTGCTCCGCAGCAACGTGCTCACCTGCGAGGTCTCCGACGGCAGCCTGACCACGCCCCGCATCCGCCGCGCAGCCGACACCGACGAGGGCGGCCGCGGGCTCCAGCTGGTCTCCGCGATCTCCCATCGCTGGGGCACCCGCTTCACCGACTCCGGCAAGTGCATCTGGGCCGAACAGCCCCTCCAGCCCGCGCCGCCCGCCCTCTAGGACGGTCTCGCTCTCAAGGCGTCGAGCCTCTCCTGCACGAGCTTGGTCTTCTCGGTGCGGTGCTGGTCCTGGTAGATGGCCAGGGCCTGGCCCCAGGCGCGGGCGGCTTCGTCCTGCTGGCCGAGGGCGTGGTGGGTGTCGCCGAGGTGGGAGAGCGTGTCGGCCTCCTGGCTGGCGTTGCCGGTCTCCCGCCGCAACGTCAGGGCCTCGCGGTAGTAGTCGAGGGCTCGGGCGTGACGACCGGTGTGGTGGGCGATGTAGCCGAGACTGTCGAGGGTCGCCGCCTCGCCGTTGCGGTCGCCATGGCTGCGGAGCAGGGCGAGCGCCTGCTCGCAGTACTCCTGGGCCTTGGCGAAGTCGCCGAGCATCGCGGTGCCCCACCCCAGGGAGTTGAGCGCGTTGGCCTCCCCCATGGCGTCGTCGATCTCCCTGTACAGCCGCAGCGCGTGCTCCAGATGGACCAGCGCCTGCGCGGGCTCGTCCCGGTGGCCCCAGGCCAGCGCGAGCGTGTGGCGGACGTGGGCCTGGCCGGCGACGTCTCCTGATCTCTCGTACAGGGCGAGGGCTTCGGCGAAATGGGACAGGGCCTCCGCATGGTGCCCCGCCCGGGTGCAGGCGCGGCCGAGTAACTGGTGGACGAGGGCGTGGGCGGCCAGATCGGTCGCGTGTTCGACGGCGCTGGAGGCCAGGCGCCAGGCCGAGACACAGTTCTGGAGCAGGTTGTGGGCCAGGTGGAAGGTGTCGAGCGTCCACGCCAGTTGCCAGACGGCGACATGCAGATCGTGCTCGGCGGCCAGCCGCTGGGCGGCGAGCAGGCAGGCGTGCTCGGCCTTGAACCAGGTCTGGGCCGCCGCCACGTCCGCCAGCGCGTCCGGCAGGCAGCCCGGAGCCGGCGGCTCCATCTGGATGGCGCTGCGGCGGCGCGGGGAGAGCAGGCGGTCGGCGGCGTGCGACGTGTGCAGGTAGAAGTCCACGAGGCGGCGCACGGCGGCGGTACGGGCATCCGCGCCCAGGTCGAGGCGGGCGCGGTCGATGGCGTAGAGGCGGACGAGATCGTGCATCCGATAGCGGCCGGGAACGTGCTGATCCAGCAGATGGGCGGTTTCCAGGGTGCGCAGCAACGTACGGGTGTGCGCCACCGGACGGCCGACGAGGCTGGCGACGGCGAGCAGGCTCGTGTCCGGGCCCGCCACGAGGCCCAGGTGGGCGAAGGTCTCGGCCGCCTCGGGGGCCAGCACGCGATAGGAGGAGCCGAAGATCTCGCGCAGGTCGGTGCTGAGCTCTTCGGTCTGCAGAGCGTCCAATCGGGTGGTCTCCGCCTGGAGTTCGTCCGCCAGCGCGGTGAGGGGCAGGCCGGCGTTGATGATGGCCCGTGCGGCGACGATCCCCAGTGCCAGCGGCAGCCCCGCGCACGTCTTGATGATGTCGTCCACCGCCTCGCGTTCGGCCACCATGCGGTCCTGGCCCAGGCGGCGTTTCAGCAGCTGGCCGGCCTGCGCGTCGGACAGCGGCGCCAGCCGCAGCAGATGGGCGCCCTCGGCCGCGATCAGGCCGGTGAGCGCGGTCCGGCTGGTCACCAGGGTGAGCGACTCCGGAGACGGGGGCAGCAGCGGGCGCACCTGGTCGGGGTCGCGGGCGTTGTCCAGGACGAGGAGCACCCGCCGCCCGGCCAGCAGGCTCCGGTAGAGCCCGATCTGCTCTCCGACGGTGGAGGGCATCCGGTGGTGGGGCACGTGGAGGAACCCCAGCAGGATCCGTACCGCCTCCGACGGTGACATGGGCGACGCGCCCGGGCTGAAGCCTCGCAGGTCCACGTGGAGCTGACCGTCGGGGAAGCGGTCGCGTGCCGTGTGGGCCCAGTGCGCGGCGAGCGCGGTCTTCCCGACCCCGCCGGTGCCGGTGATCACGCAGGTCGTGGTGGCCCGCGGCGCCTCGTCCGGGAGCGGGAGGAGCCCGTCCAGCTCGAACAGCTCGGCTTCCCTGCCGCTGAAATGCTTGACGTCCGAGGGCAGCTGGCAGACCGGCGTCCACGGCGCGGGCTCGCTCACCGACGTGGTGCCGGCCAGGATGGCGGCCTGCAACTGCTGGAGCTCCTCGCCGGGCTCCAGGCCCAGCTCGTCGGTGAGCACCGAGCGGGCGTGCTGGAAGGCCTCCAGCGCTTTGTCCCGTTGTCCCGCTCGTGAGTGGGCGAGCATGAGCAGCCGCCACGCGCGCTCGCGCAGCGGCTGCTCGGCGACGAACGCACGCAGGTCCTCGATCACCTCCGCGGGCTGGCCGAGGGCGAGCTTCGCTTCGGCCCAGTCCAGTCTGACCACGGCCAGCCGCTCTTCCAGCTCGGTCACGCGGGCGAGCATGTGACCGGAGAGCTTGGTGCCTTCGGCGGGTTTCCCCCGCCACATCGCCAGAGCCCTCTCGAACTCGACGACGGCTGCGCGGACGTCGCCCGCCTCGGCCTCCTTCCGCGCCAGCCGGATCGCCTGTTCGAACTGGAGGAGGTCCACCTCCTCGGCGCGCGCCTCGAAGGTGTAGCCCGTTTCCCTGGTGAGCAGCCGCGTGTCGAGCGACAGGCTCCTGCGGAGCTGACCGATGTAGGTCTGCAGGTTGGGGATGGCCGAGGCAGGGGGGTTCTCCCACAGGGCCTCCACCAGCCGCTCCCTGGACACCAGCGTGTTGACGTTGAGCAGCAGGCTGGCGAGGACGGCGCGCGGCTTGCCACTGAGATGCACCTGCCGGCCGTCGGCCCAGCTCACCCGCACCGGGCCCAAGATTGCAAAGGTCGCGTCGATCATGACCCGCTCCTCGCCTGTAGTGGCTCTGTAGCGTGCTTGTGGCACCAGCGCCGATTGTGACCCAGCGGGCAATCATGGTCGAGAGGAACGGGCCCGGAAAGATCTTTCCGGTACGGCCGGCGGTCAGCTCGCGCTGCAGGAGACCGTCGGCCAGGTCCGGTTGCCGTTGTGCTGGATCGTCACGCCCCAGTTGTTGCCATTGCCGTTGGGCCTGGCGGTCAGCACCTGGGCGCTGGGGTAGCTGGCGGTGATGTTCCACGTCGCGATGATCGCCGCCGGGGAGGGCACGTTCATCGTCACGGTCCAGTTGCCGGAGCCGCTGACGGCGACGTTCAGGTTGTAGCGGTCGCTCCACTGCTGACCCGCGGACAACGACGCGGTGCAGCCGCCGCCGGGGTTGCCGCCGCCGCCTCCTCCGGAAGAGGAGCCGTCCACCGTGATGTTGGAGTTTCCGCTGCTCTGATAGCCCTCCGTCGCGAGGATCATGTAGTCGTGGGTGCCCAGGTTCATCCCGTAGCGGGCCCATGCGTCGAAGTGGTTGCCGGCGGTGATGGTTCCGCCTGTCTTCTTCGACTGCCGGACGCTCCAGTACTGGTTGAAGGTTCGCGTGCCTTCGATGGAGGGGGCGTTGTACCGCGTCGTCTGGTAGATGTCGTACGTGCCGCCGTCGGTGGTGACCGTGCCCTTGTACGTGCCGGTGGGCCGGTAGGTGCCCCAGTTGTCGACGACGTAATACTCCACGAGCGGATTCCTCGTCCAGCCGTAGAGGGCCAGGTACGCGTTGCCGGACGGGTTGAAGCTGCCCGAGTAGTTCACGGTCCTGCGTCCGCCGGGGTTCCAGCCCTTGCCGGCGACGAAATTGCCGGTGTTGCTCCACGAGGTGCTGTAATTGCCGCCGGATCCCAGGTTCATGGACACCGAGCCGGGTCGGTCGGTCCAGAACGAGTAGAAGTAGCCGTTGTTGGTGCCGGTCTGGTTGGAGGTTATGGGGGCCGCGCTGGCGATGCCGGGCGGCATCACGATGGCGACGACCAGCGCCACGACCAAGGCGCAGGCACGGGCGATGAGCATGTGCTTCCTCCTCGCGACGGTTCCGAAATTATCGGAGTTGTGGCGAAAGTATCGGTGTGACTTCGTTGAGCTGTCAAAAGCCTTGTCAGTCACCAAGACCTCAGAGAGTCATCTGACCTGGTCGGCGGATGAGAGGCGCCGGTGAAAGTTTCGTGCACCCTCCGAAATGACGGTTTATTCGATGGAGGCGTGTTTCCTGCCGCTTGTACAGTGACTCCGGCCGAACGGGGGAGGGATCATGCGCGTGCACTATCCGCGTACCCCTCACCTGCCCTGGTCGCCCGGTGCGACCCCGGACGACGTGCGCGCGGGTGACCTGTCCGGGCTGCGCGGGCGCGAGGTCGTGGTCACCGAGAAGCTCGACGGGGAGAACACCACCCTGTACGCCGACGGGATGCACGCCAGGTCGCTGGACTCGGCCCACCATCCGTCCCGGGCGTGGGTGAAGGGGCTGCAGGGGCGGATCGGCGGACGGATCCCCGCGGGGTGGCGCGTGTGCGGGGAGAACATGTACGCCCGGCACTCCATCGCCTACCAGGGGCTGGAGAGCTGGTTCTACGGGTTCTCGGTCTGGGACGGCGATCGGTGCCTGGACTGGGATCGCACGGTCGCCTTCCTGCGTGGGCTGGGGATCCCGGTGCCGCCGGTGCTGTGGCGCGGCGGCTTCGACGAGCGGGCGCTGCGGGGGTTGCGGCTGGACCTGGACCGGCAGGAGGGCTACGTGGTGCGGGCCGCCGAGGGGTTCGGGCGGGAGGAGTTCGCGGGGCGGGTGGCCAAGTGGGTGCGGCCGCGGCACGTACGGACGGACACGCACTGGATGCACGCCACCGTCGTGCCGAACGCCCTGGGCCCGGCCGCTGCGCTGTGGTCGGTGCGCTCGGGCGCGGACCCCGACGTGGGCGCCCTGCTGACCGCGGTGGACCTGCCCGGCCCCGAAGCAGAAGGCGTGGCCGGGGAGGCGGCGCTCCCGGAGGCGGCGGCTCGCGAAGCGGCGGCTCGGCAAGCGGCGGCTCGGGAGGCGGTGGCCGAGGTGGCGGCGCGGCTGGACGCGATCGGCCGACGTGGAGAGGCCCGGCTGGCGGGTGTGCTGGCCGTGGCGTCGCATGCCATGCCGCGGGCCAGGCTGGCGGCGCGGCTGGCGGGGCCGTTGGGCATGAGGCCGGCGCGGCGGGTCGCGGACCTGGTCGGGCTGCACGGTGCGCTGCACCGCCCGTACCCGGACGAGGAGCGGCGGGCCGGGCTGGGGCGCATGGCGTTGGCCGCCGACCTGGGCGTGCTGCACGCCGTGGCGGCGGCCGTGCTGGCCGGGCGCGCGGACGACGAAAGTGTCCAGGCCCGCGAGCAGGTCGAATGGTCGGCCCTGCACGCCGAGGACGCCGGGCTGCTCGCCCCGCAGCCGCTGGAGCCGTTACGCGACGGCCTGCGCGAGGCCCTGGCCGGACTCGGCGCGGAGGCGGCCGACCGGTGCTGGGCGGAGGCCCGCGACTCCTGGGCCAGGGGACGCGTCGCGACGGTCGAGGAGGCCGTGGCGGCGACCTGGCGGTGGCGCTCCAGGCCGTTTCCCCGGCTGGTGCAGCTGGTCGGGCCGTCGGGCAGCGGGAAGAGCACGTTCGCGGCCGGACTGCCGGGGATCGACGCGTACCTGTCGCTGGACGACCTGCGCCAGGCCCGGGGCTCGCGGGCGGACCAGCGGGCCAACCGGGAGGTGCTCGGCGACGGGCTAGACCGGCTCGACGCCGCCCTGGCCGCCGGCGGCACCGTGGTGTGGGACGCCACCTCGCTCAACCAGCACCAGCGTTCCCTCGTCCACGCCGTGGCCCGCCGCCGCGACGCGCTGACCACGCACGCGGTCGTCCTGGTGGAGGAGGACGAGCTGCACCGGCGCAACGCCCGCCGCGCCCATCCGGTGCCCTCGCACGTGCTGGCCGCGCAGGCGCGCCGGTTCGTCCCGCCGTATCCCGGGCAGGCCCATCGCACCTGGTACGTCGGGGCGCACGGCACCGTCGACGACGTGGACGGAAGCTTGGAAGGGGCGGAGGCGTGATGCGTACCAGTGAGGAGATCTACCACCGGATCCGCTGGGACCCGCGGTTCGACCCGTCCCGGTTCGTCCTGGGAGTCGGCCAGCGGAACGCCGCCCCCAAGCGCGTCGCGCTGCCCGCCTTCACCCCGGGAGGCGACATCCCCTGGCACCGGGTGCTGTTCGTCGAGGCGGACGGCGAGCTGGTCTGGGACCGCGCCACGGGCCTGGACCGCGTCGACACCTGCGAGGCCGGCCGGGCACGCGACCCGCTCCGCCTGCGGCCGCCGTTCTTCACAGCCAGAACCCCGTACGCCTGGGCTCCGGCGGGCGGATGGCGCCCCGCCACCGGACAAGGGCGCTCCGGCCACGCGGCTCCGCGCGTGCTGACGTGGAACACGCTGTGGGACCGCTACGACAGCGATCGCATCGACACCGCCCGGCGCCGTCCCCTGCTCCTCGCGGCCCTGGAGGAGGCCGACGCCGACGTCATCGCCCTGCAGGAGGTCGAGCCCGCGCTGCTGTCGATGCTGCTGGCCGCCCCCTGGGTACGCGCCGGCTACACCCTCGGCACCGACCCGTACGGCCCGGACGTCGACGACAGCGGCCTGCTGCTGCTCAGCCGGCTGCCCGTACGGGAGGCGGCCCGGCACGAGCTCGGCCCGCACAAGTCGGTGGCCGCCATCGCCGTGGACACCGCCACCGGCGTCCTCGTCGTCGCCGCCACCCACCTGACCAGCGACCATTCCGGCGACGGCGCGGCCAGGCGGCGGGCCGAGCTGGTCAGGATCGCCGAGGGGCTGGCCGCCGTGGACGGCGACCTGATCCTGCTGGGCGACTTCAACGACGGCACGGACACCCCCGCGTCCACGCTCGGCCTCCGCGACGCCTGGACGGAGGCGCACGGACCCGACCAGACCCCCACCTTCGACCCCCACGCCAACCCGCTGGCGGCGCTCGCCTCCCTGTCCGGCCGCGCCTCACGCCTGGACCGGATCATGCTCCGCGGCCGGCCCCGGGTGATCTCGGCGGCCCTGCGCGGCGACACGCCCACCTCCGAGGGGCTGTACATCTCCGACCACTACGGGGTGGAGGCGGTCCTCGACCTCAAGGGTGCGGAGCCCGGCGGGGTGCTCGACGTGCCGCCGACGGCGCGGACGGCGGTGGCGTGGATACCGCCGCAGGAGCTGTGGCCGCCGATCCAGGCCGTCCGCCGCGCGCACGATCCGCAGATCGACCGCTGGCCGCCGCACGTCAACCTGCTCTTCGGCTTCGTGCCGGAGTCGGAGTTCGAGACGGCGGCGCCCCTGCTGGCCGCGGCGGCGTCCGAGGTCGAGCCCTTCACCGCCAGGCTGGAAGGGGTGCGTGCCTTCCGGCATCGCGACCACTCGACGGCCTGGCTCGACCCCGCCGCCGGCGACCCCGCGCCCTGGGCCCGCCTACGTCGCGCGCTCGAACGGCGCTTCCCCCGCTGCGAGGGACGCCCCGAAGGCTTCACCCCGCACCTGACGCTCGGCCGAACGGACGACCCGATCCGCCTGGCCGGGATGACGGCGCAGGTGGGAGAGCTGGTGCTGCTGTCGCGCCGCGCGGACGAGCCCATGCGCCCCCGGGCGCGCGTCGCCCTGGGCACGGGCGAGATCCGCTGGGTCGCCGAGCCCGCGACCGGCGGAGAGGAGCGGCGGAATGACCCGGCCGATCGGGTGGCCCGGCGGCTGGCGGAGGCGCTGCGGCCGGGCGTGGTGTCCGTCGCCGGATCCCGGCGCATGGGCTGCGAACTCCCCGGCGCGGACCTGGACCTGGTGGCCGCGCTGCCCGGCGAAACGGACATGGCCGAGGTCGAAGGCCGGGTGCGGGCCGCGCTGCCCGACGTCGCCCGGCTGCGCCAGGTGATCGGCGCGCGGGTGCCGGGCCTGCGGTTCCGTACGGACGGGCTGGAGGTGGACCTGACCGTGGTCCCCACCGGATCGCTGCCTCCCGAGCAGGCGCCGGCCCGCCGCGGCGAGCTGGGCGAGGCGGCCGCCATCGCCTTGAGCGCGGTCAGCGACGCGGACGCGATCCGCGCCGCCGTGGGCGGGCACCACGCCCGTTTCGCCGTGCTCGCCAGGCGGGTGAAGGCGTGGGCGCGGGCACGCGGCCTGGACTCGGCCCCGTTCGGCGGGCTGCCCGGCCTGGCCTGGACGGTCATGGCCGCGCACACCGTACGCGACAGCGGCGACCTGCCCGCCGACGAGCTGCTGAGCCTCTTCTTCAGCACGTGGGCCGCCTGGAACTGGCGTGACCCGGTCGCCCTCGGCCCCGCCCCGCCCCAGCCGGACCCGATCGCGGTGATGACGCCCAGCGCCCCCATCCGCAACTGCGCCCGCCAGGTCACCCCCGGCGGCCTGGACCTGCTCGCCCAGGAGCTCTACCAGGCCTGGGAGCTCACCGAGAACGGCCGCTCCGCCGAGCTGCTCGCACCGCCGCCCCTCCACCGGCGCCACGCCGCCTGGGCGGTGCTGACCGTACGCTCCGACGGCCCCGAGGAGCTCGACGCGACGCTCGGCCGCGTCAGAGGACGGATGCTGGACCTGCTCGCCGCCCTGGAGGAGGCCGGGATCCGGGACGTCCACGCCTGGCCGCGCCCGTTCGAGACCGGTCCCCGATCGACCCGGTACGCCATCGGGCTGGGCCGCACTCCCCCGCAGGCCGCGCGGCTCGGCGAGATCACCGGCCGCTGGGTCAGGGGCCTGCCCGGCGTCGCGGTCGAACGGGCCGAGTGCGGCGCCGTACCGACCCTGACCTGACGGTCAGCGGGAGGAGCGTCTGCGGTACGCCCAGCCGCCTCCCGCCGCGAGCGCCACGGCGCCCAGCGCCACCAGGGCGGCCACCAGCACGCCCGTGCGCCCGTCCGGACCGGCGGGCTCGGCGGCGACGGGCTCGGCGGTGGAGGTGTGGCGGACCCGGGTGGGGGTTCCCAGGGCGACGATCAGTTGCCTGGTGAGCCCCTCGTCGTCGTCACGCCGCAGCGGCCGGTCGCCGGCCGGCACCTGCTTGCTGCCCGAGCAGCTGGACGTGGTCAGCTCCTCGTCGCGCCCGCCGGCGAACACCAGGTGGCGGCTGCCCGCGGCGAAGTCGTACCCGCAGGCCGGCCCCTCCTTACGGGTGGAGACCCGGAACCACTCGCGGGCCTGCCCCTTGTAGACGTGGTCGGCGCGGAGGACGGCGATGACGTGCCCTCCGCCGCTCTCGTCCGGGCTCACGCCGACCCGCGTCACCGTGCCGGTGAACACGGCGACCGCGCCCTCCATCCGATCCTTCGGGGTCCGCTCCACACACTGGCAGGCGGACGCCGTGCCGCCGGTGAACACGACCAGCCCTGCCACGAGCGCGAGCAGGGCGAGAACGCGTGATGTCATGCCCTATTGACGTACCGCGGCGAAGATCGGTTCGCCATCGCCCGTGGCCCGGCCTCAGTACCGGCCTTGGCAGCCTCTGCAGCCGGGCGGCGGCACCGGCCGGGCATCGCTCCACCCCGTCCGCACGATGATCGAGGCCTGCGCCGGGAGGCCTTGCGGGAGGCCGGGCTGGGGCGCGACCAGCTGCACCGCCCACAGCCCGCCGCTCCCCGGGTCGATGACCAGCTGAGCGCGGATGACATCGTTGACGGGCAGCTGCAGGGTCACCCCTCGGCGACCCAAAGGATCGCGGACGTCGTCGACCACTCTGGCTCCGGGCAGGGCGGCCAGCATGCGGTAGGCCGCAGCCCGGGTGCCCGGGGTCGCCGGGACATCCGCGACGAGCCGGAGCCCCGCTTCCTGCACCCAGCCGTCCGGGCCCTTGTCGTAGCCGATCGGGACGTGCTTCAGGGCCTCGGTCCTGAGCGCGTTCGCCTCACGGGGAAGCGCGAGCAGCTCCTCCAAGGTCGGCTGCCACCCTGGCGCCAGCCTCAGAGACCTCTTCAGCGTGCGCTGCGGGTAGAAGCGCAGCTTGGGGTCGCAGTCCGGGGCGGGACAGAGCTTCGGGGAGCCCGCCCGCTTCCACGCCTCTGCGGCCGCGGCGTCGTAGGGTCTGGCCGAGACGGGTTCGTACCAGTTGTACGCGTCGTGGTTCCGCCCGAGGATGAGCACGTCCTTGCTGCGCTCCTCGACGAGGAAACCCTGCGGGCTCTTCGTCCGGATGACCTGCTCGGTCTCCAGCCGCCAGTAGCGGCCGCTGCCCTGGGGCTGCGCCGCGAGCTTGTCGGCTGCCGCGTTCAGGAGTTGCCCTGGGGTGGACGCGACCGGTTTCCGTCCCGCCGAGGGCGCCAGGAACGCGACCACGCCGATCACGACGACCACGGCCATCGCGGCGAGCGCGATCCCCCTCCAGCCGTACGCCGCCGGGCGCCGGCCGCGGGCCGGCCCGGCGGCCCGGGCGGCGCCGGCCGCGGCGAGCCGGGCTCGCGCGGCGGCGAGCTGCGCCGGCGAGAGCGGCGGCACGTCCGGCATCACCCGGTCGATGAACTCGAACTCCTTCATCACGCCTCCACCCCCAGCGCCGCACGCAGCTTGGTCCTGGCCCTGCTCAGCCGCGAGGCGACGGTTCCCTCGGCGACCCTCAACGCGGCGGCCACCTCGGCGTAGTCCAGCCCGCCGTAGGCCACCAGCAGCACCACGTCACGTTCGCCGGCCGAGAGCTTGGTGAGCGCCTTGGCCAGCCGCCCGACCGCCACCTCGGCGGTGAGCCGGTCGATCACCCGGTCATGCGGCCCGTCGTCGTCGGGCGGCGGCCCGGTTCTCGCCAGCGCGCGGTACCGGCGCACCTCCGTACGCCGGTGCCGCCCGATCAGGTTGGTCGCGATGCCGTACAACCACGGCCTGATCTCTCCGAACGACGGATCGAACGCCTCACGCTGATCGAAGGCGATCAGAAAGGTCTCGGCCGCGAGGTCCTCGGCCACGTCGAGGCCGACCCGGCGGCCGATGTAGCGGCGGATCTCCTCGTAGTGGGCGTCGAAGACCGCTTCGAACGCGTCAGGGGCAGTGATCACTCAAGGACTCCCGAATGAGATGGACATCCCTTCTTGCCCGCAGCGAGCCGCGTCTTCCCAGGAATTTTTCCATTTACGGGATCCGGTTTGTTTGTTAAGAAGGTTTATTAACGAATAGACCAGCCTAGCGAGGGACCCATGGCGCGCTCTCGGCTCATCCTCATCCTGTTATCGGCCTGTGCACTGCTGGTGAACGCGGGAGGTGTGGCGCTGGGCGCGGTCGCGCGGGCCGTACCGGCGACGACCGCCCTGACGGGATACAAGATCCAGTCCTCGGCGAAGGTGTCCGACTCCGGGGCCACGATCTCCACGCCCGGCTACGCGGCCACCGGCTGGTATCCGGTGGGCCCCCGCTCGACCGTGCTGGCCGGGCTGCTGCGGAACAACGTCTACCCGGACCCGTTCTACTCCACGAACATGCAGTCGATCCCGACGGCGGACTTCGACGTGCCGTGGTGGTACCGCTCCGACTTCACCCTCGGCGACGAGTCCGGGCTGCGGACCTTTCTCGACGTCAGCGGCGTGATCTCCAGCGCCGACGTGTGGGTCAACGGCACCCAGGTCGCCACCGCCGCCCAGGTGGCCGGGGCCTACACCCGCAACGAACGGGACGTCACCGCCCTGGTGCACCCGGGCGCCAACTCGGTGGCCTTCCGCGTCAACCCGAACAACCCCGACAACCACCTCACGATCGGCTGGATCGACTGGGTGCAGCTACCGCGCGACGACAACATGGGCATCTTCCGCGACGTCCTGATCAGGCGCAGCGCCGACGTCTCGCTGCGCGACGCGCACGTGATCACGAACCTCGCGGTGCCGGCGCTCGACCGCGCCGACCTCACCGTCAAGGTCGACGTCCGCAACGCCACCGGCAGCGCCGTGAACGCCACCGTCAAGGGGACGATCGGCTCGCTCGAGTTCTCGCAGGACGTGGCGCTGGCCGCGAACCAGACCAAGCGGATCACGTTCAACCAGACGCTGGTCGACCCGCAGGTGTGGTGGCCGCACACGATGGGCGCCCAGCCGCTCTACGACCTGAACCTCACAGCGACGGCCGGCGGCGTGGAGAGCGACACGCTGACCCAGCGCTTCGGCGTGCGCAAGGTGGAGTCGGGCAAGAACGCAAGCGGCCGCCGCTACTACAGGATCAACGGCAGGCCGATCCTGATCAGGGGCGGCGGCTGGTCCCCCGACATCTTCCTCCGCAAGAACCTGGGCTACCTGGAAGACAAGATCCGCTACGTCAAGGACCTGGGCCTCAACACGATCCGCGTCGAAGGCCACCTGGACACCGACGAGCTCTACGACCTGGCCGACAGGTACGGCATCCTGACCCTGCCCGGCTGGGAGTGCTGCGACAAGTGGGAAGGCTCCTTCAGCAGCTCCGACTACCCGATCGCCAAGGCGTCCATGCAGGCGGAGGCCACCCGGTTACGCAACCACCCCAGCGTGATCTCGTTCCTGATCGGCTCGGACAACCCGCCGCCGGCCCAGAAGGAGGGCAACTACCTCGACGCCCTCACCGCGGCCGAGTGGCAGCTCCCGATCGTGCCCGTGGCCTCCGACAAGTCCAGCCCGCAACTGGGCAACTCGGGCATGAAGATGCCCGGCCCGTACGACTGGGTGCCGCCGAGCTACTGGTACAACAAGCGCGAGGGCGGAGCGTTCGGCTTCAACTCCGAGACCGGCGCCGGCCCCGACGTCCCGACGCTCGACTCGCTCAGGCGCATGATGACCGCCGCACAGATCGACTCGCTCTGGCAGAGCCCGAGCGCGACGCAGTATCACCGCTCGCCGTCGAGCACCTTCGACGACCTGACCATCTATCACAACGCCCTCAGAGGCAGGTACGGCGTGCCGTCCGGCCTGACGGACTACATGAAGAAGGCGCAGCTCGCCCAGTACGAGGCGGTCCGAGCGCAGTTCGAGGCCTACGGCCGTAACTTCACTGACTCGAGCAACCCGTCCACGGGCGTCATCTACTGGATGCTCAACAGCGGCTGGTCCTCGCTCCACTGGCAGCTCTTCGACTACTACCTGGACCAGGGCGGCTCCTACTGGGGCGCCCGCGAGGCCAACAAGCCGTTGCACGTGCAGTACTCGTACGACAACAAGTCCGTCGTCGTGGTCAACTCCGGCATCTCGGCCGTCTCGGGCCTGACCGTCAAGACGGACGTGTTCAACATGGACGGGTCCGCCAAGTACACCAACACCGCGACGGTCAGCGTCCCCGCCGACGGGGGCAAGGCGACCGCGGTGACCGTACCGGCCGTCAGCGGGCTCTCGACGACCTACCTGGTACGGCTGACGCTGCTGCGCGGCGGCCAGGAGATCGACCGCAACGTCTACGCCCTGTCGACCTCGGACGACGTGATCGACTGGGCGAACAACGACTGGTACTACGTCCCGACCTCCCGCTACGCCAACCTGACCGGCCTCAACGGCCTGGCCCAGGCCCCCATCACCGCCACCGCCTCCACGCCCTCCGACGGCAGGGTCACCGTGACGATCAAGAACACCGGCACCGGCGCCGTTCCCGCCTTCATGCTGGACGCCGACGTGGTGGACGCGGCAGGCAAGCCCGTGCTGCCGATCCAGTGGTCGGACAACGCGATCAGCCTCTGGCCGGGGGAATCCAAGACCCTCACCGCCACGTACCGGGCCTCCGACCTGACCGGCTCGCCGAGCGTGCGGGTGGCCGGGTGGAACACCGCGACGCTCACCGTCCCGACCGGGCCGCCCGACACCCAGAGCCCGTCCGTGCCCGGCAACCTGCGCACCACCGGCAAGACCTCGTCCAGCGTCACGCTGGCCTGGGACGCCTCCACCGACGACGTCGGCGTCACCGGCTACGACGTCCACAACGGCACCGCCCTGGCCACGACGGTCACCGGCACCACCGCCACGGTCTCCGGTCTTGCGGCCGGCACGCCGTACACGTTCACGGTCAAGGCCCATGACGCGGCGGGCAACTCCTCAGGACCGTCGAACGCCGTCACCGAGACCACCGGCAGCGGCCCCGCCGTCCACCAGGCGGAGGACGCGACGATCTCGCAGGGCGTGGTGGAGTCCAACCACGCGGGCTACACCGGCACGGGGTTCGTGAACTACGACAACGTGACGGGCAGCTATGTGGAGTGGACGGTGAACGCCGCGACTGCCGGGCCGGTCACCCTGGAGTTCCGCTTCGCCAACGGCACCACGGCGAACCGGCCGATGGCCATCGCGGTCAACGGCACCTCGGTCACCCGCGACTTCAACGGCACCGGCGCCTGGACCACCTGGCAGACCGTCACCCTGATCGCCCAACTCGCCCAGGGGGTGAACAAGATCAGGGCCACCGCCACCACGTCGAACGGAGGCCCCAACGTCGACCGCCTCTCGGTGGGCTGACCTCACCGCTCAGCGCTCGGCCCGGCGCCGGAGCAGCTCGGCGGTGGCCTGGTCGGCGGGCAGGAACGCCTCCAGGTGCAGCTCGGCGAGCGTGACGTCGGTCGCCGTCGCGAACGAGGTCAGCGTGGTGATGAGGCGCAGCTCCCCGTCCGCCGAGGCCAGCCTCATGGGGACGGCGAAGCCGAGATGCTCGGGCCCGACCGGCGCCTGGGGGACGTACCCGGCCAGTTCGGCGACGAAGTCGTCGAGGCGCGGGTCCGGGCTCCGGCGGGCCCTGGCACGGAGGTTCTCGATGACGTGCCGGCCCCATTCGCCCAGGTTATGCACCCTGGGGCCCATCCCGTCCGGATGGAGCATGAGCCGCAGCATGTTGACCGGCGGTTCGAGCAGCTCGGGCGCCGCGCCCTCGGTGAACACCTCGACGGCGTCGTTCGCCGCCACCACCCGGCCGTACGGCGCGATGACGAGGGCCGGATACGGCAGGTGGCCGTGCAGGATCTGTTCGAGGGCGGCGCGGACCGGCCGCAGCGCCGACTCCTCCAGGCCCGACTCGGCGAACACCGGCGCGTAGCCGGCCGTGGTGAGCAGGTCGTTGCGCTCCCGCAGCGACAGCCCGAGCGACTCGGCCAGCCGGATCACGATCGCGCGCCCCGGCCGGGAGCGGCCGCTTTCGATGAAGCTCAGATGGCGCTGGGTCGTGCCGGCCAGCGTGGCCAGTTCGAGCTGGCTGACCCGGCGAAGCCCGCGCCAGCGTCGCAGCTCCGTGCCGACGCCGTTCTCCATGGTTGTGCTGCTCACCGCTCCGTTCTATCCGGTCTCCGTGCGGGCCCGCGATTCCCTCCAGGGAATTGCCGGCCGTCCTGGCCGCCCCGCACGATCGTGTCCACTCAAGCAGAGCCGGAAGGACATCAGATGAAGAGCTACCGCCTTGTGCCCGGAAGTGGCCTCGCCGGGCTGACGCTCCACGACCGCGACGAGCCCGAACCCGGGCGCGGGCAGATCGTGGTCAGGATCCGCGCCAACTCCATCGGGTTCCGCGACCTGCGGGTGCTGTCCGGGGAGTACCCGCTGCCGGTCACCCCCGGCGTGGTGCCCGGCTGTGAGGGAGTGGGAGAGGTCGTGGCGGTCGGCGCGGACGTCACCCGGGTCAAGCCGGGTGACCGGGTGGCGGCCACCGTCTTCCCGCGCTGGCTGGACGGCCCGTTCCGGCGCGAGGACGCCGCCCAGCTCGGCACCATGATCGACGGCGTGCTGACCGAGTACGCGCTGCTGAGCGAGGACGGCGTCGTGCACCTGCCCGAGCACCTGTCGTTCGAGGAGGCCGCGGCGCTGCCGCTGGCGGCGGTGACCGCGTGGAACTGCCTGACCTCCGGCGGCACCCCGCACGCCGGCTCCACCGTGCTGACCCTCGGGTCGGGCGCCGTGTCACTGTTCGTCCTGCTCTTCGCCAAGCTGGCCGGGGCCCGGGTCATCGTCACCACGTCCGGCCCCGCCAAGGCCGAGCGGCTGAGGGCCCTCGGGGCGGACGAGGTGATCAACTACCGGGAGAACCCGGACTGGTGGAAGGAGGTGCACGCGCTCACCGACGGCCGGGGAGCCGATCGCGTCGTCGACGCGACGGGGCCGCTGGAGCAGTCGCTGCGGTCCGTCGCGGCCGGCGGCGAGGTCGCCTTCGTCGGCTACTGGCTGTCCGGCGCCGAAGGGGCCGCCCCCATCGACCCCGCCACCCTGTTCATGGCCGGTTCGGTGCTGCGCCGGATCGCCACCGGCAGCCGGGCCCATTTCCTGGAGCTGAACCGGGCCGTCGAGGCGCACCGGCTGCGCCCGGTGATCGACCGGGTGTTCCCGTTCGAGCAGGTCCCGGACGCCTTCGCCTACTGCGAGTCAGGCGGCGGCTTCGGCAAAGTGATCATCAGCCACGCCTGACCCGCTCGCTCCGCAGGCCGAAAGCGCTGACCACGACGGCCAGGGCGACGGCGGCGATCGGCACGGCGAGCGCGGTGCGGTAAGCGCCGAGCAGGTCCCCCGCGTCCGCCACGGCGACGATCACCGTGGTGCTGCCCGCCAGCCCGAGCGCCGCGCCGAACTGGAAGGAGGTGTAGAGCAGCCCGCCGGCCAGGCCCTGCTCGCTCTCGTCCACGCCGTCCGTGGCGACGATGGTGAGCGGGCCGTACGCCAGGGCGAACGCCACCCCCAGGAGGATCATGGTGGGGAACATCGCGAGGTAGACGGTGTCCGTGCCGATGGGCAGGAACAACACGTACGAGAGCACGGCGAGCAGCAGCCCGGCCAGGATGACCCTCGCGTTGCCGAACCGGTTGACCAGCCGCGGGGTCAGGGTCGGGGCGAGGACGGCGTCCGCGCCGACCGCGAGCATGGCCAGGCTGGTCTGCAGCGAGGTCCAGCCGCGCACCTCCTGGAGATACAGGACGGCGATGAACTGGAAGCCGAAGAAGGCCCCGGAGAACAGCAGCCCCGCGAGGTTGGCGCGGACGAGCGGCGCGGAGCGCAGGATGCCCAGCCGCACCAGCGGCGCGGCGGAGCGGCGTTCGATCACCAGGAAGAGCGCGACCAGGGCCAGCCCGGCGACGAGCGCGCCGGCGGTCCACGCGGCGTCCACGTGGGCAGCGCGCTCGACGCCGAGCACCAGCAGCATGATGGCGGCGGTGATGGTGACCGCGCCCGTGACGTCCAGCTTCCGCTCCTGGGAACGTTCCATGGGACTGGCGGGGATCAGCGGCACCGCCAGGACCAGGATGATCAGGGCCAGCACGGCCGGCGCGAACAGCACCCAGCGCCAGTCAACGGCGGCGAGCAGGCCGCCGAGCACCAGCCCGAGGGAGAAGCCGCCGGCGGCGGTGCCGGAGTACACCAGGAGCGCCTGGTTGCGCCGCGGCCCCTCCTCGAAGCTCGTGGTGATGATGGACAACCCGGCGGGGGTCATGACCGCGGCGGCGACGCCCGCCACGAAACGGGCGGCGATGAGCATCCAGCCCTCGCCGGCCAGCCCGCCCAGTGCGGAGACGACGAGGAAGACCGCCAGCCAGGCCAGGAACATCCGGCGGCGGCCGAACAGGTCGGCCGCCCTCCCACCGACCAGCATGAATCCGCCGTAGCCCAGCACGTAGGCGCTGATCACCCACTGCAGCTCACCCGTGGACAGGCCGAGGTCGGCCCGGATGGCGGGCAGGGCCACGTTGAGCATCGCGACGTTGATCCCCTCGAGGAAGATCGCGCCGCACAGGACGAACAGCATCCCCCAGGCCTTGGGGGTCATGCGCAACGACGACGGCGAAGAAGAGTGCGTGGTTGTGGACACAGGAACGACTCCTATGGTTCTTTTTCGTAACAAAGGAATCTTGCGTGACCATGGGGAAGCAATGGAAGACGGCACTTCAAAGGCACTCGGTTACTGCACGGGAACCAAGGACGACGAGGTCATCCAGTGGGACACCCGGGCCGACTGCGACGTACGGAAGATCCTCGACCGCGTCGCGGACAAATGGTCGCTGCTGGTCATCGCCCTGCTCGACCGGCGTACGATGCGCTTCTCCGAGCTGCGCCGGGCCATCGACGGCGTCAGCCAGCGCATGCTCACCGTGACGCTGCGCCAGCTGGAGCGCGACGGGCTCGTGACCCGCACCGTCTATCCGGTGGTGCCGCCGCGGGTGGAGTACGAGCTGACCGCGCTCGGCTTCTCACTGCACGAGGTGATCAAGTCGCTGGTCGTGTGGACCGAGGAGCACCAGCGGGAGATCTCCGACGCCCGCACCGCGTACGACGAGAGGACGGCCGAGGAGGAGCGCCTGCTCCAGACCCCCGTGGCGCGCTGAGCTACGCCTCGGGGCCGAAGACCCCGGGATAGGCCCCGCCAGGCTCGGGATCGAGCCCTTTCCACAGCGCCCGCAGGATGTCGTGCAGCTGGGCCACCTGCTCGCCGGTGAGCGGGTCGAACAGGCGCCTGCGCACCTCCTCCACGTGCGCGGGCGCCGCCTGCGCGAGTGCGGCGAAGCCGTCGTCGGTCAGCTCCGCCATGGTCACCCGCCGGTTGTCCGGGTGTGGCGACCGTCGCACCCAGCCGCGCTCCTCCAGCCGCGCCACCGCGTGGGACAGGCGGCTGAGCGAGGAGTAGACCTGCGCGGCCAGGTCGGTCATCGACATGCGCCGCCCGGGGACCTCCGAGAGCGTCGCCAAGATCATGTAGTACGTGTACGGCATCCCGGCGTCGTGCTGCAGCTGCCGGTCGAGGGCGTCGCCGAGCAACCGGGTCGTCCACAGATACGCCCGCCAGGTCCGCTGCTCGCCGTCGTCGAGCCACCGTGTCTCCACGCCGCCCATCCTAGCTTGAACTCTCAACCTTTGAGGTGTAGCGTCCACACTTGAACGCTCAACCTTTAGGGAGAAATCATGAAAATTGGCGACTTCGAAGTGGGCAGCATCGGTTTCGGCGCCATGCGGCTGGCGGCCGACGGCACGATCTGGGAGGCGCCCGCCGATCGGGAGGGCGCTCTGGCCGTCCTGCGCCGCGCGGTCGAGCTCGGCGTGAAGCACATCGACACCGCCGACGCCTACGCCCTGGGCGCGAACGAGGAGCTCATCGCCGAAGCCCTGCACCCCTACGCCGACGACGTCGTGATCGCCACCAAGGGCGGCGTGACCCGGCCGAGCGTCGAGGAGTGGATTCCGCTGGGGCGCCCCGAGTACCTGCGCCAGCAGGCCGAGCTGAGCCTGCGCCGCCTGCGCCGCGACGCGATCGACCTGTACTACCTGCACCGCGTCGACCCCCAGGTCCCGCTCGCCGACCAGGTCGGCGCCCTGGCGCAACTGCGGAAGGAGGGCAAGATCCGCCACATCGGCCTGTCCGAGGTGACCGTGGACCAGCTCGAGGAGGCGCGCGGGATCGCCCCCGTCGCCGCCGTCCAGAACCTCTACAACCTCACCGACCGCACCCACGAGGAGGTCGTGGACTACGCCGGCAAGCACGGGATCGCCTTCGTCCCGTTCTTCCCGATCGCCGTCGGCGACCACGCGAAGGCCGGCGGCCCCGTGGCCACCGTGGCGGCCGAGATCGGGGCGACCCCCGCCCAGACCGCCCTGGCCTGGCTGCTGCGCCGCTCGCCGGCCATGTTCCCCATCCCCGGCACGACCTCGGTGGCGCATCTGGCGGAGAACGTCGCGGCGGCGGGTCTCACGCTGACCGACGAGCAGTTCGCCCGGCTGGACCGGGCGTCATAACCCTCCTGAACGGAGGCCGGGCTATGGAGCCGGTTTGACGTTCTTCATCGTGAAGTGCGAGGTGATGTTCCTGATCCGCGGGATGGTCATGACGTGGGTGCTGAGGAAGGTCTCGTAGGCGGCCAGGTCGGCGACGGCCACGCGGACGAAGTAGTCGGGGCTGCCGAACAGCCTTCGCAGCTCGATGACCTCCGCGGCCCGCGCCAGGGTCTGCTCGAAGCGTTCGACGGTCTCCGCGTCCTGGGCGTCGAGGGTGAGGTCGACCAGGACCTCGAACGAGCGGCCCACGGCGGTGGGATCGATGACCGCCCGGTAACCGCGGATGACGCCGTCGGCCTCCAGCCGCTGGACGCGCCGCAGGCACGGCCCGGGGGTGAGCCCGACCCGCTGGGCCAGCTCCACGTTCGTCAGCCGCCCGTCCCGTTCCAGCTCGGCGATGATTGCTCGGTCGGTCGTATCCATGAGAGAAGATTGCACTGTCGGCACCTCGATGAGCAATATTCGCAACCACATGTCGCGCGTTCTGCGAGACCATGGAGGGGTGCAAGATGTTGTTTCGCCCCAGATGACCGCTCCGCCCCCGACCACCCGGAAAGAGCAGATCGCCGCGGGGGTACGCGACTCCTTCTCCGCGGGGCTGGGGATCTTCCCGCTGGGCATCGCCCTCGGCCTGCTGGTCATCCAGGCCGGCCTCTCCTGGTGGCTGGCCCCCGCTCTGTCGTTGTCGGCGTTCGCCGGATCGCTCGAACTGCTGCTGGTGGGCATGATGGCCACCGTCACGCCACTCGCCGCCGTCGCGCTGACCGTCCTGGTGGTCAACTTCCGGCACGTCTTCTACGCCTTCTCCTTCCCGCTCGACCTGGTCAAGAACCGGCTGGCCAAGGCGTACGCCGTCTACGCGATGATCGACGAGGCCTACGCCGTCAACGCCTCGCTGCCCGCGGCGGAGCGCTCGGCGGCCCGGCTGCTGGCGATGCAGATCGCCTGCCAGACCTACTGGGTCGGCGGCGGCCTGGTCGGCGTGGCCATCGGCGCGGCGCTGCCCGCGCCGATCAAGGGCCTGGAGTTCGCCCTGTGCGCCCTGTTCACCGTGCTCACCCTGGACGCGTTCCGCTCCCGGCGGGAGATCCCCTCCGTGCTGCTGGCGGGGGCGAGCGTGGCCCTCGCGCTCGTCCTCACCCCGGGGGTCGCCATGTTCACCGCGCTGCTGCTGTTCGTGGCGCTGCTGCTGGTGCGGCACGCGCTCACCGCCCGCCGATCCACCCCGGAGGCCGCCGATGCCTAGCACCGCCTACCTCGTCGCCGTCCTCGCGATCGTCTTCGCGATCACCCTCGCGCTGCGCGCCGTCCCCTTCGCGGTGCTGCGCACGCTGCGCGGCTCGGCGATCGTGCGGCAGCTGTCGGTGTGGATGCCGGTCGGCATCCTCGCCATCCTCGCCGTGACCGCCCTGCACGGCACCATCGCGGCCGAGCCGCGCGCGACGCTGTACGCGCTGCTCGCGGTCGCCGTCACCGCGGGGGTCCACCTCGCGTTCGGCCGCCGTACGATCCTGAGCGTCGGGATCGGCACCGCGGCCTACGTCGTCCTGGTCAACGCCTTCTGACCCGCGCCCTCAGAGGTCGTTCAGCGCGCAACTCCGGACAACCCCGGCACGCGGGATCGCCCCGCGAGGAGCTGCCTCGCGGGGCGACGGATGCCGATGCGGCGGCAGACCTCCTACTCGTCGTCGTCATCCGGAGGGACCGGAGCGGGCGGGATCACGGCCGGGGCTTGCGCCACCGCGGCGGCGCCGGCCGTACCGGTCGATGGAGCGGAGAGCGAGACCGAGCCGATGAGCACGGACGCCGCCAGGGTGGCGGCGACGAGCAGACGTTCGAGCATCAGAGATCACTCCGTGAGGTGATGAGGGCCCGGCTGATGCGGGCTGACGGAGCGTCGACATGGGTTCCCGGGAAGCGCCAGTACGGCGCATGAAGCACTTCTCACGCTAGCGGGCGCGGCCCGCGGCGTCTCCCGGCCGGAGGCAAAGCCTTCCCCAGGCCCGACCCCGGCCGAAGGCGCCGCGCCCGCGCGACCCTGGCCCGTTCGGAGGCGCCGCGCCCGCGCGGCCCCGGCCCGTTCGGAGGCGCCGCGCCCGCGCGGCCCCGGCCCGTTCGGAGGCGCCGCGCCCGCGCGGCCCCGGCCGATTCGGCGGTGCCGGCCCCGCCCTTCCCCGGCCCCCGGCGGTGGCCGGCGGGCCGGGGAGTGCTCAGGGCTTCTCCTCGAGGAACCGTACGAGGTCCTTGCGCTCGTTCTTGCCGTTGAGGGTGAGAGGGAAGAAGGGCAGGACGCGGCAGATCGCGGGCACCTTCGCGGGCTCCAGCCGCTGCGCCAGCTCGCGCAGGACCACGTGGGGGGCGAGGTCGCCCTCGACGAGGATCGCGAGATCGTGCCGCTCGCCCGGAGGCAGCACCGCGGCGGCCCGGACGCCCGGGATGTCCATCGCGGCGGCCTCGATCTCGATGGTGCTCATCCGGGTGCCCTTGCGCTTGAACATGTCGTCGCGCCGGCCCTCGAAGTAGAGGTAGCCGTCCTCGTCGAGGAAACCGTAGTCGCCGGTGTGCAGGCGGGTCTCGCCGGTGGCCTCGTCGCGGCGGTAGACGCGGGCGGTCAGTTCGGGGGCGCGCCAGTAACCCGCCATCACGTTGGGCCCGGCCACCACGATCTCCCCGGTCTCACCGGCGGGCAGCGGCGAGCCGTCGTCGCCGAGGATCAGCACGCGGGTGCCGGGCAGGGGGCGGCCGACCGAGTCGGGGCGTTCCCGCTCCAGCTCCGGTTCCATGATGGTGACCCGCTTGCACTCGGTGACCCCGTACATCCGCACCACCCGGGCGCCGGGGAAGCACTCGCGCAGGCCCTCGATGGTCGAGGCCGGCAGGGCGGCGCCGGTGCTGGTGAACATCCGCACGCTGGGCACGGAGCCGGGGGCCCGCCTGCCCAGGGTCGTGAGCATGGCGCCCAGCGAGGGCACGATCGGCACGACGGTCGCGCCGCACTCCTGGAGCTGGCCCAGCAGCGCCAGGTCGGACCCTTCGCCCGCCAGCACCAGCTCGGCGTGGCCGAGGGCGGACAGGAAGATCTGGTAGAGCCCGTAGTCGAAGGACATCGGCGACCGGCAGAAGACGACGTCCCCCGGGCGGTAGCCGAGCACGGCGTTGATGGCCGACGCCGCGAACGTCACCTGCGCGTGCGGGCCCACCACCGCCTTGGGCGCCGCCGTGCTGCCCGAGGTGTACATCAGGACCGCGACGTCCTCCGGCCGGACCTTGGCCGGCCCGCCCGGGACGGGGCGCCCGGCGAACGCCTCCACTTCCTTCCAGAGCTCGTCGATCCCGTAAACGGGCACGTCGGCGGTCTCCCGCAGTGCCTCGCCGGCCCCGATGACCAGCTTGGGCTCGGAGTCCTCCATGACGGACCGCAGGTGGTACGCCTTCATCCCCGGGTTCAGGGGCACGAAGACGACGCCGTGCCGCGATGCGCCGTAGAGGATGGGGACGGTCTCGCGCAGATTGGGCAGCTGCACGATGATCCGGTCGCCGGGTTCGACGCCGGCGGCCGCCAGCCAGGCGGCGAAAGCTCGGCTGAGCTCGACGACCCGCCGATAGCTCCAGCCGCCGCGGGCGTCGCGCACCGCGGTCCCGTCCGGATTCATGGCGGCCGCCTCGTCCAGCAGTTCGTGAATGAGCCGCGGCCGCGGAGAATACGCCGTGGAATTCAACCCGTTCAATATGTGCCTCCCGCCTCGAGCCGGGGAAAGGAATTTCTCCGGCAGCCGGGACGCATGCGCGTGCCACCGGAAGCCGGCCAGGCCGATTCCGAAGCTACGCTCGGGCCCCGGCGAGCTGACCCCCTATACCCCCCCTATCTAGGGGTGCCCCTGCCGCGTAGGCCCCCGGATCCGTCGGGCCCCACCGGCTCTCCCGACCGCGACCAGGGCGGCGGGCCCGGTCCGGCGATCATCGTAGGGGGGCGGCCAACTCACGCCATAGATGATCTTGGAATTCTGTGCAATGTTCACAACCCCGAGGGCGGGGAGGACTGTTCACCTGCGGGGGTTTCCGGAGATTCCAGATGCGACAACATCGCAAGAGGAGCGGTCGCGGCCGATTACCGACGGCCCATTTGGTACGTTCCAGAAAACGGCCACCCGAAAAGAGACGGGCTTCATCGCCCCAGTTGAGCACCCTTGCGGCGGAGAATCACCCGGCCCGTGGTTTACGGCTATTGGCATTCCGGACTACAGTGATCCACGCCTGTCCGGAGCCGCCCCGTCAAGGCGGCCTTTCCTTGACTCGGACCGGCGCATAACATTACCGTGACGGTTTGGCGCCCGTTTGCGATTCGGTCGGGGTGCAAGGTCTGCGGGACGGTGTGTTTTCGCAGCACACCGGCGACGCAAGCCGCTGATACGCATGATGGAGACGTGGCCGCACATGTTACAGGAATTCACGGGCACCGGCGAGAGCGCGAAAGGCGCTGCCGTACTCAATCTTTATCGGATTGTCAGTGAAATCGCGGTGAACCACGGGAAACCCGTCCCCGCGTCGCCGGGCCTGTTTTCCCTGCCGGGCGGCCGCGCCGCCGGAAGGCCCTCCGCCGTCCGGTCGTAGCGTTGCCGCGGGTCATCGACTTCGAAGGGGGCAGGGGATCCTTTCCGTTCTCACCCATGGCGACCGCCCGCCGGTGGACGCCTCCCAGCTACCGGTCCACCGCCCCGGCTCGGCCGCCGGCGGTGGCGGCCGTGTCGTGCGCGCCGACCGCTTCCCGGGAGCGGCGGACCGCACATCGGGCGGTTCCCGCCGCGGCGGGGCTCCGGCCGTACCGCACGGCTCATGCGAGGACCTGCGGTCATGGCTCGGCAGACCGCCGCCACCCGCCGCCGCGCCGAAGCCCGGCCACCGCGCCGCCCCCAGGCGGCCGGCGACACCTCCACCGCCCGCGGGCGAGAGGGGCCGGGCGTCTTCCACGCCACGCCGAAAACCTCGGCTCAAACGTGACGAAGTCGGCAACCTGAAGATCCCTGGACTGCTCCCGGTCCGCTTCCCGATTGAGCTTCCTCTACGACCAAACAGGTGAAGGAGAGTCGATGCAGTTCGCCGAACGCGAATCAGAAATCACCCTCCTCAATACCATGCTCGCGGAGAGTGAGCATGGCTGGGGAAGAATTGCGATGATAACCGGCCCTCCAGGGTTCGACAAGAGCCGGGTGCTGCACGCGTTCGCCGACTCGGCGGTGCGGTCGGGCGCCACTCATCTGAGCGCCATCTGCCTACGGAACGAGCAGAACATCTCACTCGGCGTCATCCACCAGGTTTCGCAGAGCCTGAGTGCCGCGCTGGGCGAGATGCCCCCCGCATTGAAGTTGCTGCAGGAGGCCGTATTCAACGCGGGACCGCGCGGGATCCGGCCGGAAGACCTCAATTGGATCGGCGTCACGCACGGCCTGTGGGAGAGCATCACCAATCACGCACGGCACGGGGCGGTATTGATAACGATCGAGGACGTGCAATACGCGGATTCGGTGTCGCTGGATATTCTCCTGCATTTCATAAACCGGCTTCATGCCGCGAACGTCTTCATGGTTTTCACGGTGAACGAAGGGCCGGACGGGGTGCCGCTCAGAATCCAGAGCGACCTCATGCACCATCCGCAGTGCCGCCGCATCAAAGTGGCGCCGTACTCGTCGGGCACCATTTCCCGGATCGCGCAGGTCCGCCTCGGGATCGAGCCTGACGACCTGCTGGCGGAGGCGATCCACCAGGTCAGCGGCGGAAACGCCCTCCTGGTGCGCTCGCTGATCGAGGACCGGCACAACGCGGGCGACGACCAGGCCGGACTGGTCGTCGACGACGGCTTCTCCGGATCCGTCCGTACGCTGCTGAACCGCATCGGCAGCACACCCCTACGGGTCCTGCGCGCCGCCGCCGTGCTGGACGCGTCCGCCTCTCCCCCGCTGCTGGCCGAGATGCTGCACATCAAGCAGCCGGCCGTGGTCCGCACCCTGGAATGGCTGGCGGAGATCGGCCTGCTGGGCATGGACGGCTTCCGCCACCCCGCCGCCAGGGAGGCCGTCCTCGACTCCATGGAGCCGGACGTCCTCAAGGAGCTTTACGCACGCGCCGCCCAGTTGCTGCACGCGACCGGCGTACAGCCCACCGTGATCGCCGACCACCTCGTCGCCGCCAGCACCAAGCACGAGCCCTGGGCCCTGGACGTCCTGCGGGAAGCCGCCGACCAGGCGCTGGCCACCGACGAGTACGAGCTCGCCGTGCGGTATCTCCGTTACGCGGCGGACCTGTGCTCCGGGACCGACGAACGGGTCCAGGTCACCCTGGCGCTGGCCAAGGCCACCTGGCGGATCAACCCCTCCACCGCCACCGTGTACCTCCCCATGCTCGTGCAGGCCGCGCGGGACGGCCTGCTGCCCGCCAAGGACGTGCACTGGCTGCTCACGTGCATGCTCTGGCACGGCCAGTACGACGAGGCCAAGGAGCTGTTCGCGCTGCTGGAGCAGGCGGAGCAGGGCGAGGGCCAGGAGGCGGGGGGAGCCCACGCCTGGCGCCTCGCGGCCGACCACTGGCTGGCCAGCACGCACCCCCCGGTCCTGCACCGGTTGCGGGGAACGCACAAACCCTCGCCCTTACGCGAGGGCAGCGAACGGCATCCGGCCCATTCGTACGCGCGGACGATCTCCGCACTCGCCGCCAACCTGCGCGACGGCGAGACCGAGGCGGCCCTGAGGACGGCGGAGAAGGTCCTGCACTCGGTCCAGCTCGAGGGCTGCAACATCGAGCTGGTCGAAGCGGCCCTGTTCTGCTTCGTCTATTCGGACCGCACCGACGAGGCGGCCTCCCTCGCCGAGAACCTGTACGCGGTGGCGCAGCGGCGCTCCTCGCCCACATGGCTGAGCGTGCTCGCCGCCTTCCGCGCGCACATCGCCGAGCACAAGGGCGAGATGATGGAGGCCGTCGAGTGGGGAGAGCTTTCCCTGCGCACCCTGCCTCCCAGGAGCCTCGGCGTGCTCGCGGCGCTGCCGCTGGCCAGCCTCATCGAGGCGCACACCGAGATGGGCCAGTATCAGAAGGCCGAGGAGTATCTCCGCCATCCCCTGCCTGAAACCGTTTACCAGACCAGGTACGGGCTGCACTACCTCTTCGCGCGGGGCCACTACAGAACGTCGGTCGGCCAGGCGCACGCGGGCCTCAGCGACTTCCTGAAGTGCGGCACGCTGATGCGGTCCTGGGAGGTCGACACGCCGCTGCTCGTCCCGTGGCGCCTCGGGGCTGCCGGGGTCTCGGTCGTGCTGAAGAACAACGCCCGCGCCCGCAAGTTCCTTGAGCTGCACCACGCCACGCCGCACGGCCACAGTCCCCGGATCCGGGGGTTCGCGCTGATGGTGCTGGCCTCAGCGGAGGAGGTCGGGCGCAGGCCCCCGCTGCTGCGCAAGGCCGTCGACATGCTCCAGGACTCCGGCCACAAGATGGAGCTGGCGCACGCGCTGGCACGCCTCAGCCACTCCCTGGCCGCCCTGGGCGAGACGGACAAGGCCCGGCTCATCGGCCAGCAGGCCGACCGGGTCGGCCAGCGCTGCCACGCCGAGCCCCTGCGCAGGTCGGTGGCGAACGCCTTCGACAGCGAATTCGGCGTGATGGCCGCCGGCAACGATCAGAACGCCCTGAGCCCCGCCGAATATCGGGTCGCCTCGATGGCGGCGCTCGGCTACACGAACCGGGAGATCGCGACGAGAGCGCATATCACCATCAGCACGGTTGAGCAGCACCTCACCCGCATATATCGAAAACTCGGCGTGAACGGCCGGAACGACCTTCCGCGGCTCTTCTCGTCGAAAGAGCTCGGCTCGTCGAACGGAAACGTGCTCGTCGCGGAGAATTCCCGGCACCTTCCCGGCTCGGCGTCCGTGCCCGGGTGACGGCCTTATGAGTCATGCGGGATCCGCCGCTCGGGCACGCCCCGTTTGCGGACGACCACGATGGCCCAGCCGACCTCCCCCCGGTCGATAGCGG
The DNA here is from genome assembly GCF_044458585.1 of Nonomuraea sp. NPDC050451. Lineage (NCBI taxonomy): Bacteria > Bacillati > Actinomycetota > Actinomycetes > Streptosporangiales > Streptosporangiaceae > Nonomuraea > Nonomuraea sp. NPDC050451. The sequence continues at coordinate 14,965 of NZ_JBITHZ010000001.1, read as the reverse complement.
TCTGCACTTCTTCGCACGACGAGGAGAAGGCGAGCATTTTGTCCCGGGCCTCGGCGTCGGCCATCTGTCCGGCCCGCGCCCGGGCCGCCTCCGCGTTTCCCTCGAACGTCCGCCTGAGGAAGCCGGTCACATTGACCACCGAACTGATTTCGAAGCCGGCCTCCTCCAGTGCGGAGTGGTATTCGAGAAGCGTGTAGCCGTCGTTCCACCCGAACTTGTCGTAGACCTCGGTCCGGGTGCGCTCGCTTATCCTCGTCCGCGGCCGGTAGAAATCACTGAAAGCGAAGATGCCGCCGCTGCGCAGCACGCGGCGGATCTCCGCATAACTGCGCGGCAGGTCCGGCGCCTTGTGCAGCGCACCGTGGCTGACGACGTGGGTGAAACTGCCGGGCTCGTAGGGAAGCCGCAGCACCGACGCCCGCCGGAAGCCGACGTCCAGCCGCTGCCGCTGGTTCGTGCACAGATCCTGGGCGAACCTGACGTACTCCTCGCTCTCGAAGATCCCCTCACCCCGGCACCCGAACCACTGGGCCAGGTAGACCAGCAGGCATTCGCAGTCGTCGCCCACCTCGAGCACCGTGCTCGACCCGTCGATCCCCGCCTCGGCGGCGAGAAACGCGGCGGTCTGCTCGACGGTCGTCCGGTAGTCGTCCCGGCCATTCTCCCGGAATTCGTCGGCCGGATAGTCGGCTGCATGTACCGCGCCATAGCCCTTGAAATTCAAAAAGGTATGACTGCTCTGGTCGTACATGTCTCCGACTTCCCTCCGACAATAAGGGTGGCCCGCGGCCGTGGCACCGCACCGGTGCCCGCTTACGCGAACGCACCGAGGATCAATCGCGTTCGTCTCGCGAAGACTCTTGTCTATACTTCGAAGAGTGCCCGGATTCTCTCATGTACTCAATGGGGCTATCCCCCCTTTTCTGGTTCGGTCTTCCGTACGCCGGCCCCACCGATTTACGCCGGCGGCCCGGATGCGTCACGAAGGATTTTGCGCCTCACGCAGCTTGAAGAACGCGAGAATCCCCATTACTAGCATGATGACCGCGCCGGCGAAAGCGGCGATCTGCATTCCGTCTACATAGGCGTCGCGGGCCACGGAGGCCAGCGCCGCGCCCACCGCCTGAGGGAGCTCACCGGCGACCGACAGCGCGCCGCCGAGGGTCTCGTGCGCCACCGCGGCGTCCTCGGGCGGGACGCCGGCCGGCAACTGCGCCGCGAGGGTGCTGCGATAGACGGCCACCCCGATGCTGCCGAGGATGGCGGCCCCGAGCGCCTGCCCGAACTCGGTGGAGGACTCGAACAGCCCCGAGGCGGAGCCCGCCTTCTCGGGCGGCGCCGTGGCGACCACCATGGTCGAGGCCAGCGCCTGCACCGATCCGATGCCCCAGCCCAGCAGGAACAGCCCGCCGAACAGCAGCGGCAGGTTGACGTCCGTGCTCAGCTGGGAGATCAGCAGGAAGCCGATCGACCCGAAGACCATGCCGGAGCCCATGATGGTGCCGGGCCGGATCCACCGGGTGAGCGCCGCCCCGAGCACCGATCCGGCCGCCGAGCTGACGGCCGTCGGCACGGTCATCAGTCCGGCCACGATCGGCCGCATCCCGAGCACCGACATCAGGTATTGCGTGATGAAATAGAACGTCCCGACGAGGGCGAACACCGCGAGAGTGGCGGTGATCAGGGACACGGTGAACGCGTGCCGGCGAAAGAGCGCCAGGTCCAGCATGGGGTCGGGCAGCTTCCGCTGCCTCTGCAGGAACAGGGTCAGGAACAGCAGCCCGATCACGGCGCTGATCCACATCGTCAGGGAGAAGTTCTGCTCGGCGACCATCTTCACCGCGTAGACGATCGGCAGGGCGGCGAGCAGGACGAGCACCGCGCTGAGGATGTCGAACTTCCCCGGATTGGGATCACGGTATTCCGGCAGGAGCGGGCCGAGCGCCAGTAACAAGATCATGATCGGCACGCTGATCAGGAAGACCGCTCCCCACCAGAAGCTCTCCAGCAGCCACCCGCCGACGATCGGCCCGGCCACGCTGCCGAGGGTGAAGATCGCGGCCCAGATGGCGATGGCCATGTGGAGCTGGCGGCCGTCGGTGAACATCACCCGGATGAGGGCCAGGGTCGGCGGCATCAGCGTCGCCGCCGCGGCCCCCTGCAGGCCGCGCGCCGCAATGAGCAGCTCGGCACTGGGCGCGTACGCCGCGATGGCCGACGTGATGCCGAACACCACCGCGCCCACCAGGAGCAGCCGCCGGCGGCCGATCCGGTCACCCAGATTGCCCATCGGAATGAGAAGCCCGGCCAACAGGAAGGCATAGATGTCCACGATCCACAGCTGCTGTGTGCCGCTCGGTTCCAGCTCGGCGGTCAGTGACGGGAGCGCGAAGAACAGCACCGTCACCGTGATGGAGATGAGCAGTACAGGCAGCATGAGGATCGCCAGGCCGGTCCACTCCTTCCACCCCGCTTTGGCGCCGCTTTCGGCGATATCCATTCACACCCCTCTCATACTGTGTACGTAACATTTACAGTACACCATATGTCAGCTTGCCGAAGGGTCTCGTCAAGCAAATATTGACTCCCTGTACAGGTTGGCACTGCATGTCCTCCCTGTTCACAGATATCTCCTGACTGACACCTCTTCTTGAAAAATATTTTCGTCACAGCCACCCCACTTTCTTTTCGTCACATCAGGCGCGTGATATAATTTCATCACAATGGAAGATCGTGATGAAATTAGACGGCCATGCTGACGTGTGTACAGTGCGGAAAAGAGCTCACGGTGCCTCCCCGCGGGCGCAAGCCCCGCTACTGCTCGCGCTCGTGCCAGGCCCGCGCCTACCGGGCCCGCCTCGACGCGCGGACCGGCCAGGGAGCGTCGCGGGCGAAGGAGGAGCAGCCTTCACCTCCCCGCCCGGCACGGCCCGCCACCGGCCGTGTCGATTCTCAGCGGACCGACGCCGGCCTCTCCCGGGAGCGGATCGTGTGGACCGCCATCCGGATCGCCAATGCCGAGGGCCTGGAGAGCATGTCCATGCGGCACGTCGCGAACGTGCTCGGCGTCAAGGTGATGTCGCTGTACAACTACATCGACGGGAAGGACGCGCTGATCGACCTCATGGTCGAGGCCGTGTTCAGCGAAGGCGGGGACACCGGACCCCATACCCCCCGAGGCTGGCGGGCCGAACTGGAGGCCGCGGCCCGGTGGGAGTGGGCGCTGTACTCGACGTACCCGTGGGTCCTCGAGGTCATCGCGACGGTCAAGCCGCCGCTCGTCCCCAGCCTCCTCGCCCGCTTCGAACGCGGCCTGGGCGCGTTCGACGGCCTCGGCCTGGACCCCGTCATGACCCATCGGATCTACCTGGGCGTGAGCGGCATCGCACAGGGGCTCGCCCTGCTGCGCGTGAGCGAGATCGCGTCCGAACGGCGCGGCGGCGGGATCTCGCTCAGCCAGTGGCGATCCGTGAAAGTGCCCGCGATCCTCGAGGAACTGGGCGCCGACCGCTATCCACGGCAGGCCGCGCTGCGGAACAGCCCGGAGGTCCTCACGGACCTGGAGGAGATCTTCGAGTTCAGCCTCCAGCGGCTGCTGGACGGCATCGCCCGGTTCCTGGAGGGGGAGTCGCCCGCTCCCCCTCACCGGTGGCCCCGCTCTGGTCAGCCCTCGGCCGAGGATCACTGACGGCGCCCTCCGCGCCCCGATCGGGCTGGTCCTCGGCATCTGCGTGGTTCGCCGCTCACGCGCCGTTCGAACGCCCGTCGGACGGCTTCAGCCATTCCTCGACGGCCTGCGCGATGGACCCCGCCTCGCCCTCCAGCATCGTGAGGTGGTCGCCGCGGACCTCGCACAGGTCGTGCTTCAGATGCCAGGACGCCCGCCAGTTGCCTTCCCTGGACCGCTCGCCGTCGGGGCCGGAGGGCAGCGGGGAGTCCGGTCTGAGGAAGAGCACGGGGGTTTCGATGTCCTCCACCACCGTCTCCCTGAAGAGCCGGTAGTAGCGCCCCATGGCCGTCATCCTCGTGTCGCTGAAGGGCCCGTACACCTCCGCCCGGTCGAACATCCCCTCCAGCATCTGGCCGCCGAGCTCGTCGATGACGTCGCTGTCCGGCAGGAACGTGTCCAGCAGGACGAGGCCCTCCGGGCGCACCCCGTTCCGCTCCAGGTACGAGACGGCCGCGTGCGCGAAGTTGCCGCCGCCGCAGTAGCCCATCACCACGAACGGATCGTCGCCGGCCGCCTTCCGGATGGATTCCGCCCACATGCGCACCACGACGTCCACGTTCTCCGGAAGGCTGTCGTCCGGGGCGTATCCGGGCACCTGGAGCGCGTACAGGTCGCGTACGCCCTGGAAGTGCACGGCCAGCCGGGCGAACTGGGCCGCGCCGCCCAGCGCCATCGGCGTGCTGAAGCAGAACAGCTTCGGCCGCCCCGGCCCCGAGGCCAGGGCCAGCGGCGGGTACGCGCGGTCCAGCTCGTCCAGCGTCCGGAACACCGGCCGCAGCCGCGCCGCGGCCTCCAGCATGTCCAGCCCCTCCTGCAGCTTCCCGGCGGGGGCCGCGGCGCGCACCAGCGAGCTGAGCGATCCGCCCCCGTCCGGCTCCGCCGCTCCGGACTCCCAGCCGCCGCCGTTGTCGATCGCGATCTCCTCCGCGATGTGCCGGGCCAGCGCCGCGGCGGTGCCGTAGTCGAAGACCGCCGTCGCCGGCATCCGCACGCCGGTCGCCTTGTTCAGTACGTTGCGCAGCTCCATCGCGGTCAGCGAGTCGAAGCCCGCTTCGAGGAAGTTCTGCTCCGCCCGGATCGCCTCCGGCTCGCTGTACCCGATCACCTTCGCCGCACACTCGCGCACCACCAGGGTCAGCTCCTCGACCTGCTCGGCCGGCGACAGCCCGGCCAGCCGCCGCTGCACCGCCGACCCGTCGGCCGCGGCCTGCCCGGCGTGGGCGGTGCGGCGGGCGGGGGCACGGACGAGCCCGCGCAGGATGGCGGGGATGCCGTCGTGGCGGTTGCCGAGGGTCTGGGTGTTGATGGGGATGGGGAGCAGGTGGGGTTGGGGTGTGGTCAGGGCGGTGTCGAGGAGTTGGTTGCCTTGGGTGGTGGTGATGCGGTGGTAGCCGGCTTGTTCGATGCGACTGATGTCGGTGGTGGTGAGGTGGGCGCTCATGCCGCTGGGTTGGTGCCAGAGTCCCCAGGCGAGAGATTGAGCAGGCAGGCCCGTGGTGTGGCGGTGGATCGCCAGCGCATCCAGGAAGGCGTTGGCCGCCGAGTAGTTGCCCTGCCCGGCACTGTCCAGCGTGCCGGCTGAGGAGGAGTAGAGGACGAACGCCGCCAGGTCCAGGTGCTGGGTGGCCTGGTGCAGATGCCAGGCGGCGTCCGCCTTCGGCCGCAGCACCCGGTCGATCTTGTCCGAGGTGAGCGAGGTGACCACGCCGTCGTCCAGCACGCCAGCGGTATGGAAGACCGCCGTGAGCGGGTATTCGGTGGGGACGCGGTCAAGCAGGGCGGCCACCTGCTCGGGGTCGGACAGATCGCACGCGGCGATGTCGACTGTCGCGCCGGCCGCTTCCAGATCGGCCTGGAGCTGGTCGGCGTCGGGGGCCTGGTCTCCTCGGCGGGAGGCCAGCAGCAGACGCCGGGCCTGGCGCTCGCCGGCCAGGTGGCGGGCCAGGACGGCTCCCAGACCGCCGGTACCGCCGGTGATCAGCACCGTGCCGTCGGAGTCCAGATCGCGGGGCATGGTGAGGACGATCTTGCCGGTGTGGCGGGCCTGGGCCATGTGCCGGAAGGCTTGGCGGGCCTGCTGGACCGGCCAGCACCGCACCGGCAGACCTGCCAACTCCCGACCGGCGAACAGGTCCAGCAGCTCACCCAGCATCTGGCCGATCCGCTCGTGCCCGGCGTCCATCAGGTCGAAGCTGCGGTAACGGACATGGGGGTGGGTGCCCGCCACGTCGGCCGGGTCGCGGCGGTCGGTCTTGCCCATCTCGATGAACCGCCCGCCGGGGCCCAGCAGGTCGAGGGAGGCGTCCGTGAACGGCCCGGCCAGCGAGTTCAGCACCACGTCCATCCCTTCGCCACCGGTGACGGAGGCGAAGGCGTCGGCGAAGTCGAGATCGCGACTGGAGGCGATGTGGCCCTCAGGCACGCCCAGGGCTCTCAGCATGTGCTGCTTGCCGGGTGAGGCGGTGGCGAAGACCTCCGCCCCCAGGTGCCGGGCGATCTGGATGGCGGCCATGCCCACGCCGCCGGCGCCGGAGTGGATCAGCACGCGCTCGCCGCGGGAGAGCCCGGCCAGGTCGACGAGCCCGTACCAGGCGGTCGCGAACGCTCCGGGAACCGAGGCCGCGCGGGCGAAACCCCACCCCTGCGGCATCCTCGCCGTCATCCGGCGATCAGCCACCACCCGCGGGCCGAACGTCCCCTCGCCCAGGCCCATCACCCGGTCGCCGACCCGCAGCCCGTCCACCCCAGGTCCGATCTCGGAGACGATCCCGGCGAACTCGCCGCCGATGAGCCCGCCCTGCTCGGGCACCATGCCCAGGGTCACGACCACATCGCGGAAGTTCAGGCCGGCCGCCCGGACCTCCACTCGAACTTCACCGGCGGCCAGCTCCTGATCGGCCTCCGGGGCCGGGATCAGGTTCAGCCCGTCGATGGAGCCCTTGACGGGGCTGTCCAGCCGCCAGGCCTGCGGCCCCTCGGGCGTCGCCAGATCGCCGGAGGTGTCCGCCCGAGCCAGACGGGGCACCAGCACCCGACCGGCCCGCACCGCCAGCTGCGGCTCGTCCTCCACGCCCAGCAACGAAGCCAGCGCGGTGAGCGAATCGGCCGCGCGATCGACGTCCACCAGGAGGATGCGGCCCGGGTTCTCCGCCTGAGCCGACCGCACCAGGCCCGACACCGCCGCCTCGACCAGGGCACCACCGGTAGCGCTGCCGGCCTCGGTACCGGTCGTGACCGCACCCGTGGTCACCAGCACCAGCCGGGTCTCGGCCAGCCGCTCATCAGCCAGCCAGTCGCGCAGCACGCCCACGGCCCGGTCCAGCTCCGACCGCAGGCCCTCCAGCGGCTCCTGGTCAGCGGCCTGCGGAACGGGAATGACCAGGGTCGTGATCCCGTCGTCGCTCGCTGCCGCGTGGAGATCGGCGTATGAGCGCACCTCCAGGTCGCTGCGGCGCAGGGCTTCGGTCACTCTGCCGTCCGTCTCTATGACGGCTGTCGCCCCTCGGGCATGCGGCGGGTTCCAGCTGGGCGGTATCACCCACTGCAGGTGGTGGAGCGCATCGTGTCCTGGCTGGGTACGCGATGACAGTCCGCCTGCCGGCAGCGGGCGCGTGATCAAGCTCGTGACAACCGCGACCGGGGCTCCGGTGGCATCGGCGATCCGGATGCTCGAAGCGCCGCCCTCGGCCGGAAGGACGTGGACGCGCACCCGCTGGGCGCCGGAAGCCATGAGCTCCACCCCGTTCCAGGCGAACGGGAGCACGACGCCCTCACCCTGTTCGATGAGGCCGGTGGCGTGCAGCGCGGCGTCCAGCAGCGCCGGGTGGATGCCGTACTGGTCGGCTTCCGCAGCCTCCCGCTCGTCGAGCTCCACCTCGGCGAACACCTCGTCGTCGCGGATCCAGGCCCGCTTGAGTCCCTGGAAGGCCGGGCCGTACCCGTATCCGGAGCCGGCCAGCGCCTCGTAGTGGCCGGACACGTCCACCGGCTGCGCCCCCGCCGGCGGCCACTGCCCATCGGCAGGGTCCGCGGTGCCGGTCGTCTCGGTGAGGGTTCCGGCAGCATGACGCGTCCAAGGGCGCCGGCCGGTGCGGGCGTGTATCGTCACCTCGCGGCGGCCGTCCTCGCCGGCGGCGGACACCGCCACCTGGAGCTGGACCGCCTCCTCGCCCTCGATGACCAGCGGCGCCTCAAGTGTCAGCTCCTCCACCACCGGGCAGCCGACCTCGTCACCCGCCCGCACGGCCAGCTCCACGAACCCGGTGCCGGGGAACAGCACCGTCTCTCCCACTCCGTGATCGGCCAGCCAGGGGTGCGTCGCGGTCGAGATCCGGCCGGTCAGGACCAGCCCGGCCTGGTCGGGCAGTTCCACCGCCGCCGCGAGCAGCGGGTGGTCCACCCGGGCCTGGCCCAGCCCGCCCGCGTCCGACACGCCGGTCGTGGCGGGCTCCAGCCAGTAGCGCCGGTGCTGGAACGCGTACGTGGGCAGCTCGGCGCCTGCGCCGGTCGCGGTGAGGAGCCGTTCCCAGTCCACCCCGACACCGGCGGTGAACGCCTCGGCCACCGAGCGGAGGAACCGGTCGGGGCCGCCCTCGCCGCGCCGCAGCGATCCCACCGCCACCCCCGGCGAGGCGGCCGCGTCCAGGATGTCCTGCACCGCCATCGTCAGCACCGGATGCGGGCTCGCCTCCACGAACGCCGAGCGGCCGTCGGCCAGCAGCGCACGCACCGCTCCCTGGAAGTCCACCGGCCGGCGCGCATTGGCGAACCAGTACTCCGCCCCCAGCTCCGAGCCCGGCAGCACCCCACCGGTCACCGTCGAATAGAACGGCACCCGGCCCGCCTCGGGCGTGATCGGGCCCAGCATGTCCAGCAGCTGCTCCCGCAGGGGTTCCACCATCGCCGAATGCGAGGCCACCGTGGTCGCGATCACCCGCGCCCGCGCCCCCTCGCCACGCAGCCGCTCGACAAGCTCCTCCAGCGGCTGAACCGGCCCGGCCACCGCACAGGAAGCAGGCCCGTTGTCCGCGCTCACCTCCAGCCCCCCGCCCAGCGAGGCGAGACGTTCGCGGACCACGTCCGCGGGCAGTCCCACGGCGGCGATCGCGCCGCGCCCCCACAGCTCGGCGGCGAACAGCCGGCTGCGCAGCACGACCACCCGCACCGCGTCGGCCAGCGACAACACCCCCGCCACGCAGGCCGCCGCCACCTCACCTTGTGAGTGGCCCACGACCGCGGTCGGGCGGACGCCGACGGACTCCCACAGTCCGGCCAGCGCGATTCCGACCGCGAAGGCGACCGGCTGCAGTTTCTCGATCGAGTCCAGCCCGGCCCCATCAGCGTCGGCGAGCACCTGGGCCGGGTCCCAGTCCACCCACCGCCGGATCTCGGTGAAGCACTCTTCCAGCCGGGCGGCGAACACCGGCGAGGACTGCGCCAGCTCCACGCCCATCCCGGCCCACTGCGCCCCCTGGCCGGGGAACACCAGCACCGCATCCCGCCGGCCCGACGCCGGACCTGACACCGAACCGGCCACCACCCCGGCACCGGGCTCCCCGGCCGCCAGCGACTGCAGCCCGCTCAGCAACTCCTCCCGACCGGCGCCCATGACGACGGCGCGGTCCTCGAACACCGGCCGCGTGCGCACCAGCGACAGCCCGACCTCCCCGATCGGCAACTCCGGCCGCGCCACCACATACTCGGCCAACCGGGACGCCTGGGCCCGCAACGCCTCCTCACCACGCCCCGACACCACCCACGGCACCACCCCGGAAACCACCGGAGCGCTCCCGGGCACATCCTCCTGCGGCTCCGGCTCGGGGGCCTGCTCCACGATCACGTGCGAGTTCGTCCCACTCACGCCGAACGACGACACACCGGCCCGCCGCGGCCTGCCGTCCGGCTCCGGCCAGTCCCGCGCCTGCTCCAGCAGCCGGACCTGGCCCTGCTCCCAATCGACATGGGTCGTGGGGGTGGACACGTGCAGGGTCTGCGGCAGCAGACCGTGCCGCATCGCCAGCACCATCTTGATCACACCGGCCACTCCCGCGGCGGCCTGCGTGTGCCCGATGTTCGACTTCACCGACCCCAGCCACAGCGGCTCCGCCGACTCCCGATCCCGCCCATACGTCGCCAGCAGCGCCTGGGCCTCGATCGGATCCCCCAGCGCGGTCCCGGTCCCATGAGCCTCGACCGCGTCCACCTCAGCACCCGACAACCCCGCGTTCGCCAGCGCCTGGCGGATCACCCGCTCCTGCGAAGGACCGTTCGGAGCCGTCAGACCATTACTGGCCCCGTCCTGATTGACCGCCGACCCACGGATCACCCCCAGCACCCGATGACCGGCGGCCACCGCGTCCGACAACCGCTCCAGCACCAGCACACCCACGCCCTCGGACAGGACGGTGCCGTCGGCCTCGTCGGAGAACGCCTTGCACCGGTCGTCCCGCGCCAGGCCGCGCTGGTGGCTGAAGTCAACGAGGAGTTCCGGCGTGGCCATGATCGTCACGCCGCCCGCGAGCGCGAGCGTGCTCTCTCCGGCGCGCAGCGACTGGCAGGCCATGTGGATGGCGACGAGCGAGGAGGAGCAGGCGGTGTCCACCGTCACCGCGGGCCCCTCCAGGCCCAGCGTGTACGCCACCCGGCCGGAGATGACAGAGCTGGAGTTGCCCGTTCCCAGGTAACCTTCGCTGCCCTCGGGCAGGGGCCCCCGGCCCACCTCGTAGTCGTTGGCGAAGGCGCCGATGAAGACGCCCGCGGAGGTGCCGCGCAGCGAAGCCGGATGGAGGCCCGCCCGCTCCAGTGCCTCCCACGAGACCTCCAGCACCAGCCGCTGCTGCGGGTCCATCGCGACGGCCTCGCGCGGGCTGATCCCGAAGAAGGCGGGGTCGAACTCGTCCGCCCCTTCGACGAATCCGCCCGATCGCGCGTAAGTCGTCCCGCTGCTGTCCGGGTCGGGGTCGTACAGCGCTTCCAGGTCCCAGCCCCGGTCCTTGGGGAACGGGACGATCCCCTGCTCGCGCTCCAGCAGCAGCTTCCACATGTCCTCCGGCGAGTTCACCCCGCCGGGGTAGCGGCAGCTCATCGCCACGATCGCGATCGGCTCGCGCTCCTTCTCCTCGACCTCACGCAAACGTCGGTTGGCCTGCTGGAGATCCTCGGTCACTCGCCGCAGGTACGCGAGGAGCTTCTCTTCGTCAGCCATGCCGTCCCGCCTTCCCTAAGGGGTTTCTTGCGTTCGCTGTCAGACAACCGGTTGGGGGACCTACAGGCCCTGGTCGATCAGCGAGAAGAGCTCGTCGGCGCTCGCCGTGCGCACCTTGCTCTCCTCGTCCGTACCGGATCGGTCTCCGCGCCACTCGTCCATGAGCTTCTGAAGGCGAACGGTGATCTCGGACCGAGCCTCCACATCGATGGCGATCTTGCTCAGCAGCCGGCCCAGGTCGTCCAGGCTCTGCAGCACCTGCGATTCGACCGGTTCCTTCTTCGGCAGGAGTTGGCTCCCCATGTAATCGGCGATGGCGACCGCGTTGGGGTAGTCGAAGATCAGCGTCGCCGGCAGCCGGAGCCCGGTGGCCCGGCCGAGCCGGTTGCGCAGCTCCACCGAGGTCAGGGAGTCGAATCCGAGTTCGCTGAAGCTCCTGTCCGGGTCCACGTGCTCCTCGGAGGCGTGTCCCAGCACACCGGCGGCCTCCGTACGTACCAGCGAGACCAGCATGCGCTCCTGCTCGGCCGGGGCCAGCCCGGCCAGGCGCTGCTGCAGCGCCGACTCGCCGTCCGAGGCTGGTGCCGCGCTCTGGGCGGTACGGCGTGCGGGGGTGCGCGCCAGGCCGCGCAGGACGGCGGGGATGCCGTCCTCGCGTGCGCCGAGAGCACGGGCGTCCATGGGCAGCGGTACGAGGAAGGGCTCCGGCATGGTCAGGGCGGCGTCCAGCAGTTGCATGCCTTCGGCGGCACCCATCGCGGTGAACCCCGAACGGGACAGCCGCTCCAGGTCGATGTCGCCCAGCCGGCGCGTCATGCCACCCGTTTCCGGCGCCCAGACGCCCCAGGCGAGGGACTGCGCGGGCAGGCCGGTGGTGTGGCGGTGGATGGCGAGCGCGTCGAGGAAGGCGTTGGCGGCCGAGTAGTTGCCCTGCCCGGCACTGTCCAGGGTGGCTGCCGAGGAGGAGTAGAGGACGAACGCGGCCAGGTCGAGGTGCTGGGTGGCCTGGTGCAGGTGCCAGGCGGCGTCCGCCTTCGGCCGCAGCACCCGGTCGATCTTGTCCGGCGTGAGCGAGGTGACCACGCCGTCATCCACCACCCCGGCGGCGTGGAAGACCGCCGTAAGGGGGTGCTCGGTGTGGACGCGGCCGAGGAGCGCGGTGACCTGCGTGGGGTCGGACAGATCGCACGCGGCGATCTCGACCGTCGCGCCCGCCGCCTCCAGGTCGGCCCGGAGCTGGTCGGCATCAGGGGCCTGGTCTCCTCGGCGGGAGGCCAGCAGCAGATGCCCGACCTGGCGCTCGCCGGCCAGGTGGCGGGCCAGGATGGCTCCCAGACCGCCGGTACCGCCGGTGATCAGCACCGTGCCGTCGGAGTCCAGATCGCGGGGCATGGTGAGGACGATCTTGCCGGTGTGGCGGGCCTGGGCCATGTGCCGGAAGGCTTGGCGGGCCTGCTGGACCGGCCAGCACCGCACCGGCAGACCTGCCAACTCCCGACCGGCGAACAGGTCCAGCAGCTCACCCAGCATCTGCCCGATCCGCTCGTGCCCGGCGTCCATCAGGTCGAAGCTGCGGTACCGGATCCCGTTGTTCGAGACGTCCGCCGGATCGCGCAGGTCGGTCTTGCCCATCTCGATGAAGCGGCCGCCGGGGGCCAGCAGGTCGAGGGAGGCGTCGGTGAACGGCCCGGCCAGCGAGTTCAGCACCACGTCCACCCCTTCGCCACCGGTGACCGTGGCGAAGGCGTCGGCGAAGTCGAGGTCGCGGGACGAGGCGATGTGGTCGTCGGCCACGCCCAGCGCGCGCAGCAGGTGCTGCTTGCCGGGTGAGGCGGTGGCGAAGACCTCCGCGCCCAGATGCCGGGCGATCTGGATGGCCGCCATGCCGACCCCGCCCGCGCCGGAGTGGATCAGCACGCGCTCGCCACGGGAGAGCCCGGCCAGGTCGACCAGCCCGTACCACGCGGTCGCGAACGCGCCCGGGACCGATGCCGCGCGGGCGAAACTCCACCCCTGCGGCATCCTCGCCATCATGCGGTGATCGGCCACCACTCGGGGACCGAACGTCCCCTCGCCCATGCCCATCACCCGGTCGCCGACCCGCAGCCCGTCCACCCCAGGTCCGACCCCGGCGATGACACCGGCGAACTCGACGCCCATCGCCCCGGCCTCACCCGGGTACATGCCCAAGGAGTTGAGCACGTCCCGGAAGTTCAGGCCGGCCGCCCGGACGTCCACTCGCACCTCGCCGGCGGTCAGCTCCCGGCCGACTTCCGGCGCCGGGATCAGGGTCAGCCCGTCGATGGAGCCCTTGGCGGGGCTGTCCAGGCGCCAGCCGTCGGTCCCGTCGGGCGCCGGGAGATCGCCGGAGGTGTCCGCGCGGGTCAGGCGGGGCACCAGCACTCGACCGGCCCGTACCACCAGCTGCGGCTCGTCCTCCACGCTCAGCAGGGAGGCCAGCGCGGTGAGCGAATCGGTCGCGTCGTCGACGTCCACCAGGAGGATCCGGCCGGGGCTCTCGGCCTGAGCCGAGCGCACCAGGCCCGACACCGCCGCCTCGACCAGAGCGCCACCATCAGCGGTGCCGGCCTCCGTACCGGTCGTCACCGCGCCGCTGGTGACCAGCACCAGCCGGGTCTCGGCCAGCCGCTCGTCAGCCAGCCACCCGCTCAGCACACCCACGACCCGGTCCAGCTCCGACCGCAGACCCTCCAGCGGCCCATCTCCGTCCCGGCGGAGCACACGCATCACCACGGCGGCAGGAACTGCCTGCCCGGACGCGACCGCATCACCCAGCGCCGCCGCGTCCACGTATTCCTCGGCACCACCACCGGCGGACTCGACGGCAGCGGCCAGAGCAGGCCACCGCTCGCCCACCACCGCCACGTCGCCCACCGGCGCGCCCGCGAGCTCGCTCGCGAGCGGCACCCAGTCCATGCGCAGCAGCGACGGCGAGGACGCGGTCGCGGTCAGCTTCTGGTCCGCCAGCTCCCGCAGGATCAGCGAACCGATGGAGGCCACGGCCTGTCCCGCGGAGTCTCCCGTCTCCAGGGTCACCGCGCCGTCGTCGGCGCGGCGCAGGCGTACGCGCAGGTGACTGGCGGCGGAGGCGTGCAGGCGCACATCCGTCCAGGCGAAAGGCAGAGTGATCTTCGAGTCGTCAGAGAGTCGCTCGGCCACGCCGATGGCGTGCAGTGCCGCGTCCAGCAGGGCCGGGTGGATACCGTAACGGCCGGCCTCGGTGGCCTCCCGCTCGCCGAGTTCCACCTCGGCGAACACCTCTCCGTCGCGCTCCCAGGCTCGCTTGAGTCCCTGGAACGCCGGTCCGTATCCGTACCCGGCGGCGGACAGCGTCTCGTAGTGGCTCGACACGTCCACCGCCTGCGCTCCTGCCGGCGGCCACTGGCTCCAGTCGAAGCCCGCCTTGTCGCCGCTGTCCGCCGCGGCCACGATCCCGGCGGCATGACGTGTCCACGGCCGCGTACCGCTGCGGGCGTAGACCGTCACCTCGCGCCGGCCGTCCTCGTCGGCGGCGGCCACGGACACCTGGATCAGGACCGGCTCGTCCCGTTCGATCACCAGCGGCGTCTCGATCGTCAGCTCTTCGACTACCGAGCAGCCGGCCTCGTCGGCCCCGCGCACCACCAGCTCCACGAACCCGGTGCCGGGGAACACGACCTTCTCCCCCACCGCGTGGTCGGCCAGCCACGGATGCGCGGCGACCGAGATCCGCCCCGTCAGGACCACTCCGCCCTGATCGGGCAACTCCACCGCGGCTCCCAGCAGGGGGTGGTCCGCGGGGGCCTGGCCGAGCCCGTCGACGTTCGTGGCGGTCGCGGGTGCTTCGAGCCAGTAGTGGTGGTGTTGGAAGGGGTAGGTGGGCAGGTCGGTGGTGGTGGCGTGGGTGAAGAGGTTGTGCCAGTTGATGGTGGTGTCGTGGTTGTGGGTGTGGGTGGTGGCGATGGCGTGGAGGAGGGTGTGGGGTTCTGGGTGGTTTTTGCGGAGGGTGGGGGTGATGGTGGTGTGGGTGT